>NZ_JAAFAN010000044.1:0-40488 GCF_010287905.1 Cellulosimicrobium composti | reverse complement strand
ACCCCGGCCGCGAGCGCGTAGAGCCCGCTCGGCCCGTCCGCGCCGGACGGCTGCCCGGCGAGCGCGGCGCTGCCGACCGCGACCTCCGCCGCGCCGACGGCGAGGGGTCGCAGCGCGGCGAGCTGCTCGTCGAGCGCGGCGCACGTGGGCGTCGCCGGGTCCGTCACGCAACCGGCGTCGACCCGCTGCCGCTCGATCCCCGCGACGACCTGGGCGAGGCCGTCGGCGACGCCCCGCGCGCCCGTCGAGACCCGCGTCGCGAACGCGGGGAGCGACGTCGAGCCGCCGCCGGGCAGCGGGACGGAGGTGATCGACGCGTCGAGCGTCCCGAGCCCGCTCGCGAGCCCGGCCGCGCCCGTCGACAGGCTCGCCACGCCGTCCGCCAGACCCTGGGCTCCCGTCGCGAGCGAGCCCGCCCCGGACGCCGACCGCGCGACGCCGTCCGCGACCTGGCGCGACCCGGAGGCGACGCCCTGCGCCCCGCTCGCGAGGTCGCCCGCCCCGGACACGAGCCGGTCGGCCCCGTCCCCGAGCTCGCCCACGCCCGACGCGAGCTCGCCCGCGCCGGTCGCGAGGTCGTCCGCGCCCGACGCGAGCTGCGTGGCGCCGTCGCTCGCCCGGGACGCACCGTCGGCGAGCTGGCCCGCGCCGTCGGCGGCGTCCCCGAGCTGGTCGTGGAGGGTCGTGAAGCCGACGAGGACGCCGTCGACGTAGTTCTCGGTGAGGGTCGTGCCGAGCACGGTCGTCGCGGTCGTCGTGACGATCCGCGCGAGGGCCTCGTCCACCACGCGGCCACCGGGCGCGGTCTCGACGGAGAGCGTGGCCTGCGTCGCGTCCGCCGCGTCGCCGCTGAAGGACGTCGCGGCGGCCGAGAAGTCCTCCGGGATGGTCACGACCGCCGCGTACGTGCCGTCGGCGAGGCCGGACGCCGCGTCCTCGGCGTCGGTGATGACCCAGTCGTAGTTCGTCGTCCCCGGCGCGGGCTGCACCGCGACCGGGCCGGTGTCCGTGGACGACGCCCCGCCGCTGACGAGCCCCGCGGTGAGCTGGCGCCCGAGCGGCACGGTCTGGCCGTCGACCTCGACGGGCTCGTCGAGGTTGACGATCGCGGCCTGCACGGTGTCGAGGCGCTCCTGCGGGTCCCACAGCGCCCCCAGCAGCAGGCCGAGCACGGCGAGCGGCAGGACGAGCGCGGCGGCCACGGTCCACGCGCGGCGCGCGTCGACGCGGCGCGCACCCGCCGCGGGTGCGTCCGGGACGGCGGGCTCGGCCTGCGCGGGCTCGGGCGGGAAGACGCTCATGCGGGCACCTCCTCGGTGCGCGGGCCGACGACGGGCGCGGCGGGCACCGTGTGGGCGGGGTCGGGGTCGTGCACGTCCAGCACCGGCGTCCCCGGTGGGGCCAGGTCGGTCGGGGCCGGGCCGACGGCGCCGAGCACGACCGCCGTCCCGCCCCCCACGGCCCGCGCGAGCGACGCCGCGAGCGCCCCCCGCTCCGCCGGCGCGGTCACCGCATCGGTGCCGACCACGACGAGGAGCCGCGGGGACTCGCGCAGCACCGCGACGACCGCGGCCGCGGCGGGCACGCGGTGCGCCGCGGGCGCGGGCGCGTCGCCCGGCAGCGCGGCGACGTCGGCCGCGAGGTCGACGAGCGCGACCCGGCGCCGCACGCTGCCCGCGCGCTCGGGCAGCACGAGGCCCGTCACCTTGAGCGCGCCCCCGGCGGGCTTGAGCCGCCCCCCGAGCGCGAGCACCACCCCGGACACCGCCGCGGGCGACGTGCCGTGCACGACGAGCGCACCGCCGTCGGGCACGCGGACCGTGACCGGCTCCGCGAGCGGGCCGTGCGCCCCCGCGACGACGAGACCGTGCGCGACGACGGCGTCCGTGCTCCCCGGCTCCGGCCAGTCGGCGAGCGCGATCTCCCTCGACAGGCCCTCGCCCTCGACGTCGAAGGACGGCAGCACCCGGTCGAGCCAGCGCGGCATCCACCACGCCCGCTCCCCGAGCAGCGCGAGCACCGCCGGCACGAGCGTCATGCGCACCACGAACGCGTCGACGAGCACGCCGACGGCCAGCCCGAGCGCGATCGGCTTGAGGCTCATGTCGCCCTCGGGCACGAACGCCACGAACACGGCGAACATGATGACCGCGGCCGCGGTGACGACCTTCGCCGACGCCTGGAAGCCCGTCGAGATCGACCGCCGCGCCCGGCCCGAGTGCACGTAGTCCTCGCGGATGCGCGCGACGAGGAACACCTCGTAGTCCATCGCGAGGCCGAACAGCACGCCCATGAGCACGATCGGCATGAAGCTGATCACCGGGCCGAGCCGCGTGACGTTGAGCGCGTCGGCCAGCACGCCCTGCTCGAACACGAGCGTCACGACGCCGAACGCCGCACCCACCGAGAACAGGTACCCGAGCGTCGCCTTGACCGGCACCGCGATCGACCGGAACACCATGGTCAGCAGCACGAGCGACAGCCCGACGACGACGAACGCGAACGGCAGCAGCGCCGCCCCCAGCTTCGCCGACACGTCGATCCCGACGGCCGTGAACCCCGTGACGGACAGGTCGACGCCGTACTCGTCGAGGAAGTGGTCGTGCAGCGCCCGGAGCTCGTTCACGAGGTCCTTCGTCTCCTCGGAGTCGGGTGCCCCCGTGGGCACGACCTGCACGATGCCCGTGTCCGCCGTCGGGTTGGGCGTCGAGAGCGGCACGTCCGCGACGCCGGGCAGCGTCGCGATCTCGTCGCCCAGGTCGTCCATCAGGCCGAGCGGGTCCGTGGACGTGACGATCGTGCCCGTCACGATGAGCGGCCCGTTGAACCCCGGCCCGAAGTGCTCCGACACCAGGTCGTACGTGACGCGCGCCTGGTTGTCCTCCGGCAGCGTGCCCGCGTCGGGCAGCGCGAGCTGGAGGTCCCGCGCCGGCAGCGTCAGCAGCACGATCGCCGCGACGACGATCCCGATCGTCAGCAGCGGCACCCGCGTCACGGTCCGCACCCACCCGGCGAAGAACCGGTTGTGGTGCTCCACGGGCGCGCTCGGCTCAGCCGCAGCGGGCTCAGCCGCAGCGGGCTCGGCCGTCGAGGTCGCGTCGGGCGCCGTGGTCGCGGCGGGCGCCGTGGTCGCGTCGGGCGCCGTGGTCGCCTCCGGGTCCGCCCCCGCCGCTCGGCGAGCGCCTCGCCCCGTCGTCCCCGACCGGCCGCCCGAGCGGCGGCGCCCCCGACGGCGACGCGGAGCCTTCGGGCGGAGGCGCTCGCCCGCGAACCCCAGCATCGCGGGCAGCAGCGTGATCGAGACGAGGACGGCGAGCCCGACGCCGACGGCGGCGGCGACGCCCATCACGGTGAGGAACGGGATGCCGGCGACGCCGAGGCCGACGAGCGCGATCATCACGGTGAGGCCGGCGAAGATGACGGCGGACCCGGCGGTCGCGACGGATCGCGCGGCGGCCTCGGGGACGGGCAGGCCGCTCGCGAGCTCGTCGCGGTGCCGGGACACGATGAACAGCGCGTAGTCGATGCCGACGGCGAGGCCGAGCATGACGGCGAGCATCGGGGTCGTCGAGTTGATCTGGGCGACGGCGGTCGCGGCGAACAGCAGGCCCATGGTCACGCCGACGCCGGTGACGGCGTTGAGGAGCGGCATGCCCGCGGCGACGAACGAGCCGAACGTGAGGACGAGGACGACGAGCGCGACGACGAGGCCGAGCGCCTCGGTGACGGAGAGGCTGGGGAACTCGGTGCTGAAGAGCTGGCCCCCGAGCGAGGCCTGCGCGCCGTCGGGCAGCGCGGCGGCGAGGTCGTCGACGACGTCGTCGAGCGCGTCCTTCGTGGCGTCGCTGACCTCGCTCTGGCCCTCGTCGAGCTGGATCGTCATGAGCGTCGCGACGTCGTCGTCGCTGACGGACGCGGGCATGGTGTCGTCGTAGGGCGAGGTGACGGCGACGACGCCGTCGACGGCGCCGAGCGCGTCGACCGCGTCCTCGACGGGCCCGCGGACGGCGTCGTCCTCGATGGTCGAGCCGTCGGGCGCCACGACGACGACCTGCGCGGTCGCGCCGCTGACCTGCGGGAACGTGGTCGCCAGGCGGTCGAGCGCGGCCTGGGACTCCGTGCCGGGGATGGTGACCTGGTCGTCGAGCCCCTGGCCCACGAGCCCGGCGAGCGCCCCGGCGAGCACGAGGACGCCGATCCAGGCGGCGAGCACCAGGCGGCGCGCCCCGACCGCCCACCTGCCGAGCGAGTACAGCGCTGAGGACACGGGCGGCCTCCTGGGAGAGTGCTGGACGAGAATTAGGATACGCCGCTGTATCCGATGCGCGAACGTATCGGATACACTGGTGTATCGCAAGGCCGCCGTGCGGGCGGCACCGGCCGACAGTGGGAGCATGTCCGGCGTGACGACGGACCTCGACCCGACCCGCGTGGACCGCGGCACCGAGAGCGAGCCCCCGCTCTCCCGGCGCCGCGAGCGCACCCGCGAGCGCCTGCTCGACGCCGCCTACGGGCTGTTCGCCGAGCACGGCATCAACGGCACCTCGATCGAGGCGGTCTGCGAGGCCGCCGGGTTCACGCGTGGCGCGTTCTACTCGAACTTCGACTCCAAGGACGAGCTCTTCCTCGCCCTCACCGAGCGCGAGATCCGCACCCGGATGCGCAGCCTCGAGGTCGCCGTCGAGCACCTCCCGGACGACCCGGTGCGGGACGGGGTGATCGCCCCCGACACGATCGCGGCCATCGTCGCGGCCGTCATGGCCGACTCGCGCGACGAGCGCCGCTGGTGCCTCATGAACGCCGAGCTCGAGCTCCTCGCGCTGCGCGACCCCCAGGTCGCCGTGCGGTTCGCCGAGCAGGAGGAGTCGTTCCGCGACGAGCTCGCGGACCTCCTCACGCGCGTGCTCACCCAGGTCGGCATGCGGTTCGCGATCGACCCCGTCGCCGCGACGCGCGTCCTCATCAGCGCGTACACGGGCGCCGCGCGCGACGCGTTCCTCGGCCCGGCGGGCGAGGACGCGGTGCTGCGGGCGCAGTCGACCGACTGGCTCCCGGCGCTCGTCGGCCGCCTCGTCGAGCCGGACCCCGCGGCCGCCTGACCGCGGCCGCCCGACGTCGCGACCGCCCGACGCCACGACGGCCGCCCTGTCAGTGGCGCAGGTCACACTGGCCGCATGACTCTCACCTTCAGCGGCGCCGTGTTCGACTGCGCCGACCCCGCCGTCGTGGCGGACTTCTGGCAGGCCGCGCTCGGCTGGTCCAGGCGCGAGACCGGACCGCACGGCGAGTCCGTGCTCTTCCCGCGCGACGGCGAGACCGTCCTCGGGCCGCCGAGCCTCGTCTTCCAGCGCGTCCCCGAGGGCAAGGCCGTGAAGAACCGCGTGCACCTCGACTTCGCGTCGTCCGGGCAGGCGGACGACGTCGCGCGGCTCGAGGGCCTCGGCGCGCGCCGCGTCGACGTGGGGCAGAGCCCGCAGGACACGTTCGTCGTCATGGCGGACGTCGAGGGGAACGAGTTCTGCGTGCTGCGCGAGGACTGACCGCGCGGCGCTGTCACGCGCCGGACCGCTGGGCGGTCGACCCCTCGTCAGGGACGCCGGTGCACGCGCCGCGTCCTCGCGACCGACGAGGAGACTGCCATGCCCGAGAACCCGCTCGTCGTGCTCCTGCACGGCGCGTTCACCGACTCCGCGCACTGGTCGGGCGTCATCGCGCGCCTGCGCGCGCACGACGTCGACGCCCTCGCCCTCGCGAACCCGCTGCGCAGCGTCGTCACGGACGCGCAGTACGTGCGCGACGCGGTCGGGGACTCCGGCCGCCCGCTCGTCCTCGCGGCGCACGCGTACGGCGGCGTCGTCGCCACGGAGGCCGTCGCCGAGGGGCTCGGGGACGTGCGGGGCATCGTCTACGTCGCGGGGCTCGCCCCGGACACCGGCGAGAGCGCGGTCGACCTCGTCGGCCGGTTCCCCGGCAGCACGCTCGACGCCGCCCTCGGGCGCACGTCGCTCGTCGACGACCTCGACGACCTGTGGGTCCGCCCCGACGCGTACCACGCGCAGGTCGCGGCCGACGTCGACGAGCAGACCGCGTACGTGGCCGCGCGCACCCAGCGGCCCGTCACGGACGTCGCGCTGAGCCAGGTGCTGCTCGCCGGCACACCGGCGTGGAAGACGGTGCCGTCGTGGTTCGTGTTCGGGTCCGAGGACCGCACCATCCCTGCGGCGGCCCACCGCTGGATGGCGGGCCGCGCCGGGGCGCGCGGCGTCGACGAGGTCCCGGGCGCGTCGCACGCCGTCGCCGTCTCGGCGCCGGACCGGGTCGCGCGCGCCGTGCTCGACGCGCTCGGGTCGTCGCGCGCGGTCGCGGCGTGACGGCGCGGGACGGACGGGGACGACCATGATCACCACCACCGCGCTCGGACCGGTCCGGACGGTCGACGCCGGACCGCTCACCGTCGGCTACGTCGAGGCGGGCGACCCCGCCGGGCCGCCCGTGCTGCTCCTGCACGGGTACCCGTACGACGTGCACTCCTACGTCGACGTGGTGCCGCTGCTCGCCGCCCAGGGGCTGCGCGTCGTCGTGCCGTACCTGCGCGGGCACGGCCCCACGACGTTCCGCGACCGGCGCACGCCGCGCTCGGGCCAGCAGGGCGCGCTCGGCGCCGACGTCGTCGCGCTCCTCGACGCGCTCGGCATCGACGCCGCGGTGCTCGCGGGCTACGACTGGGGCGGTCGCGCCGCGTGCGTGGCGGCCGCGCTCTGGCCGGAGCGCGTCACCGGGCTCGTGAGCGTCAACGGCTACCTCGTGCAGGACGTCGCCGCCTCGCGAACCCCGCTGCCCCCCGACCTCGAGGCCGGCTTCTGGTACTTCTGGTACTTCTCGACCGAGCGCGGGCGCCGCGGGCTCACGCAGAACCGCGCCGAGGTCGCGCGCGTCATCCGGGCCCGGAACTCGCCCGAGCGCACGGTCACCGACGCGGAGCTCGTGCGCGCGGCCGCCGCGTTCGACAACCCCGACTACGTCGACGTCGTCATCCACTCCTACCGCCACCGGCTCGGGCTCGCGCCGGGCGACCCGGCGTACGACGACGTCGAGCGCCGCCTGGCCGACCTGCCGCGGATCGACGTCCCGGCGGTCACGCTCGACGGCCTCGCCGACGGCAACTTCCCCGCGACGGACGGGTCCTCCACGGCGCGGTTCTTCGGCGGGCCGCGCGAGCACCGCCAGGTGCCGCACGCCGGCCACGACCTCCCCGCCGACGCGCCGGAGGCGTTCGCGCAGGCGGTGCTCGACCTCGTGCGGCCGGCGCGCGGCGACGCTCAGCCCGAGCCGGGCACGTACACGGCCGCCGCGCTCGGCGGCGGCTCCCCCACGTCGTCGACCGGGCGGGGCGCGTAGGTCTCGGCCGTGAGGTCCGCACGCTCGACGCGCGAGAGCCGGAACCAGCGGATCGCCTCGCGCGAGCGGCACCAGGCCACGAGGTACCAGCGGCCGTCGGTGTGCGCGAGCAGCACCGGCTCGACGCGGCGCGCGGTGACGTCGCCCCGGCCGTCGCGGTACCGGACGGCCAGGACGCGCGCGTCGGCGAGCGACTGCTCGACCGCGCGCAGCACACCCAGGTGCGTGCGCGCGCGCCCGACGACGTCGCCCCCGGCCGCACGACCCGGCCCGGCCGCGGCGTCGTCCGCACTGCCTCGCTCCGCAGCGCCGTCGCCCGCCGGGACGCCGTCGTCCGTGGCGTCGTCGTCCGTGGTCGCGTCGTACGTGGTCGCGTCGTCCGTGGCGTGGCGGACCCAGACGCGCGCGGCGAGCGCCTCCGCCCGCGCCCGGTCGCCCGCGGCGAGCGCGTCCCACACCTTGCCGCGCGCGACGCGCGCGTCGACGGCGAACGGGCTGCCGGGCGGGAGCGTCGCGAGCGCGACCGCGACGGCGACCGCCTGCCCGGGCGTGAAGTTCACCGGCGGGAGCGACGCGCTCGGGTCGAGCACGTAACCGCCGCCCGGGCCGGGCTGGGCCCAGACCGTCAGCCCGGCCTGCTGGAGCGCCGCGACGTCGCGCTTGATCGTGCGCTCGCTCACCTCCAGCGCGGCGGCGAGCCGGGCGCCGGTCGTCCCCGTCGGGCCCGCACGGCGCAGCTCCTCGGCCACGGCGTAGAGCCGCTCCGTCCTGTTCACGACCCTCCCCTCGCCGCGAGCCGGGCCACGGGCTCGTCGCCCGCCGCCCGGGCACGGTGCGCCGCACCAGCGTACGGACCCGGCTCGGCTCCCCGGCAGGGACGGCAGGGGACGACAGGGACGAAGGTGCGGTCGGAACGCGCCTGACATCGGTGACAGACCGGTGTCACCGATGCCCTGCAAGGCTGGGGGCATGACCACGAACGAGAGCACGGAGCAGGCCGTCCACGTCGTCCTCGTGCCCGGCTTCTGGCTGGGCGCCTGGGCGTGGGACGACGTCGTCCCCCACCTCGAGGCAGCCGGCCTCGTCCCGCACGCGGTGACACTCCCGGGCCTGGAGCCGGGCACGACCACCGAGGACCGCGCCCGCGTGACGCGCGACGACCACGTCGACGCGGTCGCACGGCTCGTCGACGGCCTCGACGGCCGGGTCGTGCTCGTCGGGCACAGCGGGGGCGGGCCGGTCGTGCAGCAGGTCGCGGACCGTGACCCCGGGCGCATCGAGCGCGTCGTCTACGTCGACACGGGCCCCCTCGTCGACGGCGCGTCGCTCGCACCCGACCTGCCCGCCGACGCGGCGGAGCTCCCGCTCCCCGGCTGGGACGAGGTCGGCGCCGACGGGTCGAGCCTCGACGGCCTCGACGACGCCGCGCTCGCGCGGTTCCGCGACCGTGCGGTGCCCACGCCGGGTCCCGTCGCGCGCGGACCGGTGCGCGTCACGAACCCGGAACGCCTGCGCGTGCCCGCCACGGCGGTCTGCTGCTCGATCCCGTCCGCGACGCTCGCCGAGCTCGCCCACCCCGGCCCGCCGCTGCACACCGAGCTCGGCGACCTCGCCGACCTCACGTGGGTCGACCTCCCGACGGGCCACTGGCCCATGTTCTCGCGCCCCCGCGACCTCGCCGCCGTCCTCGTCGACGCCGTCTCCTGACCGACCGCGGTGCCCCCCGATGGGCCCCGCTCCGCGGCCGACCGGACGGACCGAGGGCCCCGTGCGACCGTCGTCACGCCGTCTTCGAAAAAGTCACCGAACCCGCGTCACGAACGGCGACTTATGCCGTCTTGTCGGGTGAAGCGGTCATCAGACCGTAGTAGCCCGATTGACGACGAGACGGACCATGCACGACACCCTGCCTTCCGCCCCCTCCCGCACCGAGGTGCGCTCCGCCCTGCTGTGGGCCCTCGAGCACGACCGCGACGCCCTGCTCGAGCACCGCGAGACCACGCAGCACTGCGCGTGGGCGGCGGCCCGGGGTGCCGCCGACCGCCGCCTCGTCCGCCGCTGGCGCGCCGCGGCGGCACCGGTCCCCTCGACCGTCGCCTGACCGGAGCGGCCGGCGCTCGCCCGACGGCGGGCGCGACGGTCGTCGGGCCGACGGCGGTCGTCGGTCCGACGGCGGTCGTCCGCACGGGTCCGCGCCGCGCCCGGGCGCATCCGTGGGCGGGCCCGCGGACGAACCCCGGACGAGAGGGCACGTCCGCCCTTCGGGAGGAGGTCGTCATGTTCACGTCGCTCGCTGCCGGCTCCGGCGGGACGATCGGCATCACCGGGATCGGGAACGGCATGTCGCAGTGGTTCCTGATCTTCGGGGCGCTCGTCATCACCGCGATCCTCGTGGGCGCGTTCTACGAGCTCGGCAAGGCCGTGCACGACCGGCACGTCCACCCGCGCCGCCCCGTGCACCGCTGAACACGGCACCCGCCGGACGCGCCGTCGCGTCACCGGCCGCCCGTCCCGACCCGTCGGCCTCGCCGTCCGCGCTGCGGCGGCGGACACTGGAGGGAGGGACGAGGGCCGGTGACGCGATGGCGAGGACCGCGGGTCGTGGGCCCCGCGCCGACCAGGGCGCGAGGCAGGACGAGCGCGCGCCCGGCACCGACCAGGGCGCGAGGCAGGACGAGGGCGCGCCCGGCACCGCCTCGTGCGACGGGGCGCTCGACCTCACCACCGCCTACGCCCGGTGGGTCGCGCTGGTCCGCGCCGTCGTCGCGCGACGGCTCGACGACCCCGCGGACACCGACGACGCGACCCAGCTCGTGTTCCTCGCCGCGTGGCGCTCGCGCGACCGGTTCGACCCGGACCGCGGCGACCTCCCGGTCTGGCTGATCGGCATCGCCGACCACGTGTGCGCCGACCTGCGCCGGGCACGGGCCCGCGAGGCCCGGCGTCGTGAGGCGGCGGGGCGGCACCGCGTCGCGACCGCCGTCCCGGACGCCGCCGACGACGTCGCGGCGCGCGTCGACCTCGAGCGAGCCCTGCGCCGGCTCGCGCCGGTCCGCCGGGGCGTCGTGCGCCTCGTCTACGCGCACGACCGCACGCACGCCCAGGTCGCGGCCGAGACGGGCCTGCCGCTCGGCACGGTCAAGAGCCACGCGCGCCGCGGCCTCGCCCAGCTCCGCGCCCGCACCCGCCCCTGACCGCCACGCCCGCCCCGCCGAACCGCGCCCCGCCGCGCCGAACACGGGGTTGGTGCCGTTATCAGCCCGATAACGACACCAACCCCGTGTTCGGCGCCGAGCAACCTCGTGCTCAGCCGAGCGTCGTCGGCAGCTCCGCGTCTCCCTCACCCGGCGCGGCACCCAGCACGTGCTCCGCGAGGAACGCGAGCACCACCTGGTACCAGACCTTCGCGTGCTGCGGCTGGAGGACCCAGTGGTTCTCGTCCAGGTAGTAGAGGAACCGGTGCACGGTCTCCCCGGAGGGGCCGGCGGGCAGGCCGGACCTCTCGAGCAGCTCGTACCAGAGCCGCAGGCCCTCCCCGATCGGGACGCGGTAGTCCTTGTCTCCGTGGATGACGAGCATCGGCGTGACGATGTCGCCCACGAACCGGTGCGGGCTGTTCTCCAGCGCCATCTCGGGCGTCATCTCGCGGGCCCAGTAGTACGCGTGGTCGGTCGTGGGGCCGAACTGGTCGAGCGCCCACAGGCTCGCGTGCGTGACGATCGCGCGGAAGCGGTCCGTGTGGCCCGCGACCCAGTTCGCCATGTACCCGCCGAACGACCCGCCCATCGCGGCGGTGCGCGTCGCGTCGACGTCGGGCCGTGCCTCGACCGCGTCGGTGATCGCGAGCAGGTCCGTGTACGGGGCCTTGCCCCACGCGCCCCACCCGCGCTGGACGAAGTCCTGCCCGTACCCGGTCGACAGCGCCGGGTCCGGCAGCAGCACCGCGTACCCGCGCGCGACCATCAGCCACGGGTTCCAGCGCCAGCTCCACGCGTTCCACGACCCCAGAGGGCCGCCGTGGATCCACAGCAGCAGCGGCGCCGGGTTCTCGGCCGACGCCCCGTGCGGGAGGGCGAGCCACCCGCGCACGCGGACGTCGTCCGCCGCGGCCGTCTCGACGTCGACGAGCGTGCCCGGCAGGTCAGGGGTCGCGACGGGACCGCGCAGCGGCGTCGCCGGGACGGGGGTGCGCGCGCCCGCGGCGCCGGAGTCGAGGAACGCCCCGAGGTCGACCCGCACGGGGTGCGACGGCTCGAGGTAGCTCGTGCGCAGCGCGTACAGGGTGCGGCCGTCGGCGGCGACCTGGAGGTCGGTGAACACGGCGTCGTCGCTCGTCACCCGCTCGGCGGTGCCGTTCTCGGTGGCCCCGTCCGGCGCGAAGGCGACGAGGAAGACCGGCCCGCGACCGTCGTCGTCGGCCGTGACGAGCAGGCCGGAGCCGTCGGGGAGCCAGCGCAGCGACGTGGGCCAGCGGTCCCAGTGCCGCACGAGCGTGCGGGGCGTCGCGTGGTTCTCGGCGCGCGTCGTCGCCGAGTCGTCGTGGCCCTCCGCCGCGCCCGCGGGGCCGTCCGGCGCGTGCAGCGGCACGACGGCGAGGCTCTCCTCCGGCGCCTGGTGCGGCGTCGAGATCGTCTCGCGCACGAACGCGACCCACGCGCCGTCGGGCGAGATGCGCGGCCAGTGCGCCTCGGCGCGCGGCTCGTCCACGAGGGTGCGGCGCGCCCCCGTCGCGGTGTCGATCGCGACGAGCGTGTTGCGCACCTGCGGGCCCGGACCGGCGACCTGCCACGTGGTGACGAGAGTCGTGCCGTCCGCGGACAGGTCCGCCGCGTGCTCGTGCAGCGCACGGCCGGGGGCGGCGCTCCCCTCGGCGCCGCGGCTCACGTCGCGCAGGTCGAGCAGCCGCGGGTCGTGCTCCGCGGGGGCGTCCTCGCCCTCGGCCACGGGGAGCGGCTGCGCGGGCTCGTCGACGAGGGTCGTGAGGTCACCGACGAACCGGTGCGCCTCGTCCGGGCCGCGGTCGTGGTCCCACTGCCGCACGGGGTACGCGGTGTGGAGGATCGCCGCGACCTTGGCGTCCTTGCGCGCCTTCCGGAGCTCGCCGTCGTGCGTGAGGCCGCGCGCGCTCGGGAGCACCGGCGCCGCGACGGACACGACCGGGGCGTCCGCGGCGGCGAGCGGACCGCTCACGCCCGCGGGCGCCGTCGCGACCACGCGCGCCTCGCCGCCCGATGCGGGCAGGAGCCACAGCGCGGACGTCGGGTCGTCGTCGGACCCGGCGTCGGGGTCGGGCCGCGCCGAGGTGAAGAGCACGTCGCCCGCGGCCGTGAACGTCGCGCTCGACTCGCCCTTCGTGCTGCGCGTCAGCCGACGCGCGGGGGCGTGGCCCGCCGGGTCGACCTCCCACAGCGCCGTGCGGTACCCGGTGCGCTGCGCGTCGAGCGTCTGGACGGTGGTGACGAGGCGCGTCCCGTCGGGCGACAGCGCCAGCCCGCCGACGCGCGGGATCGCGAGGTAGCGGTCGAGGTCGTGGAACGGCGTCGGGCTGCCGGACGACGGGTCGGTGCCGGGCGGGTCCGGCGGGACGGAGGTTCCGGGCGTGGCGGCGTCGTTACTCACCCGTACGTCCTATCACGTCGCCCCGGCTCCCCCGCCACCCGCCGAACACGGGGTTGCTGTCGTTATCCCGTCGATAACGACAGCAACCCCGTGCTCGACGTGGCGCAACCTCGTGCTCGGCCGACGGCGGTGGGCGCGGGCGGCCGCGGTCCCGCCGTCCACAGGACCCAGAACCCTGCGGACCGTCCACGGCCCGACGCGCAGCGGCGGCACGACGAGCCCGGCTCCTGGTCGGATCGCCGGGTGCGCACGCTCACCGCCGTCCCGTCCGAGCTCCTCTCCGTCGCCGAGCGCCAGG
Source organism: Cellulosimicrobium composti (assembly GCF_010287905.1). Classification (NCBI taxonomy): domain Bacteria; kingdom Bacillati; phylum Actinomycetota; class Actinomycetes; order Micrococcales; family Promicromonosporaceae; genus Cellulosimicrobium; species Cellulosimicrobium composti. The sequence goes on along the minus strand of NZ_JAAFAN010000044.1, from coordinate 27,173 downwards.
CCGGTCTCGTCTCCGCCGCGCAGTGCGACGAGCACGGCGTCACCGCGCACCGCCGGTCGCGCCTCGTCGACCAGGGGCGGTGGCGCCGTCCGACGCGCGGCGTCTTCGAGACGACGCCGGGTCCGCCCGACCCGTCGGACCCGCGGTCGTACGACCGTCGCCGGCGGCGCGCGGCCTGGCTCGCGCTCCTCGCCTACGGGCCGGACGCGATCGCGGTCGGTCCGTGCGCCCTGGTCCTGCTCGGTGTCCAGGGCGTCAGCCCGCGCGTCGTCCCGCAGGCGACGCTCCCCGGAGCGCGGGGCACGCTGTCGCGCGACGGGATCCACCTGCGTCAGTTCGACGACGGCATGACGGTCGTGCGGGTCGAGGGCCGGCTCGTCGCGACCCCTGACTGGGCGCTCGCGCAGTCCGTCCCCGAGTCGGGCCGTCGTCGTGCCGTGGCGGCGATGGACAGCGCGGGCCACCTCGGGCTGCTCGACGCCGAGGGCCTGGCCCGGGCCCACGACCTCGCGCGGGGGAGGCGGGGCGTCGCGCGGACGCACGCGTGGTGGTCCGAGCACGACGCGCGGGCCGAGTCGCCGCTCGAGACGTTCGCCCGCCTCGAGTGCGCGGACGCAGGTCTCGCGCCCGACGAGCTCCAGGTCGACGTGTTCGACGACGGCCGCTTCCTCGGCCGCGGGGATCTGGGGTGGCGGCTGCCGCAGGGTCGGTGGCTGATCGCCGAGATGGACGGCGTGGACGTGCACGGGGCGCCGGACGCGCTCCTGCGGGACCGGTCGCGCCAGAACGCGCTCGTGAGCCACGGCGGCGTGGAGCTCCTGCGCTTCACGGGTCGGGATCTCGCGACCCCGGGCACGAGCCGCCCGGGACGCATGACCACGGCGCTGCGTCGGCACCTCGGCCGAACCCGAGGTTCCGCGGTCTCGAGCACGGGGTTGATGTCGTGATCGGCGGGATGACGACATCAACCCCGTGCTCGGCGGGGAGGGGGTCAGTCGTCGCGCTCGGACATCCGCGCGAGCATCGCGTTGTACTCCTCGAGCTCGGCGTCGCCGTCGCGGTCGGCCTGACGGTCGCGACGCTTGGCCTCGCGCTCGTCGGAGCGGGTCCACATGACCGCGACGACGATCGCGAGGACCAGCGTCGGGAGCTCGCCGATGCCCCACGCGACGCCGCCGCCGCGCTGCTGGTCGGCGATCGCGCTCGGGCCCCAGTCGCGGCCGAGGAGGCCGAACCACTCGGGCACGAGCAGCACCTCGCCCGACGTGAGGGCGACGCCGAAGAACGCGTGGAACGCCATCGTCGCGAACAGCAAGAGGAGCCGCTGCGGGTACGGCGGGCGGTGCGGCCCGGGGTCGATCCCGACGAGCGCGTTCGCGAACAGGTACCCGGCGAGCGTGAAGTGCAGGAGCATCGCGAGGTGCCCGGCGTACGTCGTGAGCGCGTACTCGAACGCGGGCGTGTAGTAGAAGACGATCATCGAGCCGGCGAAGTTCACCGCGGCGACGATCGGGTTCGCGAAGAACTGCCCGACGCGCGACGTCACGACGGCGAGGACCCACTCGCGGGGCCCGCGCGACCCGTCCTTGCGCGGCGGGACGGCCCGCACGAGCAGCGTCACGGGCGCGGCGAGCACGAGGAAGATCGGCACCACCATCGCGAGGATCATGTGCTGGACCATGTGCGCGCTGAACAGCACGTGCCCGTACATGGCCGGGCCGCCCGACGTCACCCAGAAGAGGACGACGACGCCGACGCACCACGACACGGTGCGCCCCACGGACCACGAGTCGCCGCGCCGCGCGAGGCGGCGCACCCAGCGCAGGTAGACGACGAGCGCTGCGACGCACGCGAACGCGGGCAGCAGGTCCCAGCGCCACTCGGTGAACCAGCGCGCGAGCGTCGGCTCGGGCGGCAGCGCGTGCCCCGTGACCTGGTACGCGGCGGACGTGTCGAGCGGCTCCTCCTGCGGCACCGGCGGCGCGGTGGACCCGAGCGCGACGGCGACGCCGGAGACCGCGCCCATGATCGCGAGCTCGACGGCGACGAGGCGCCAGAACAGCCAGCGCGTGCCCTCCGCGGCCGTGCCCTTCGTCCCCGTGGACGACGACCCGCCCCCGGCAGAGCCCGCCGCCGGGGTGCGTCCCCCGGCCGGGCGACCGACCGCCGTCGGGCCGGCGAGACGCCGCACGACGAGCTCGCGGTGCGCGAAGCCGACGGCCCCGAGGACGAGCAGGAGCGCGACCTTGGTGAGCAGGAGCACGCCGTAGTCGGTGGTCAGGCCCGCGAGCGTGTCGATGCGGATGCTCGCGTTCGCGACGCCCGACACGGCGACGGCGACGTAGCACCACAGCGCGATCGCGGAGTAGCGCGCGACGGACGTCGCGAACGCCGCCCGGTCGAGGCCGCCGCGCACCCGCACGACGGCGAGCGTGCCGAGGCCGCCGACCCACAGCGCCGCGCCGCCGAGGTGGAGGAACATCGAGGAGACCGCGAGCTCGTGGCTCACCGCGCCCGCGGCGTGGCCCGTGTTGGCCTGCATCGCGAGGGCGACGAGCGCGAGCGCGGCCGTCCACATCGCGCCGGTCGCGCCGCGCACGGCGAGCGCCGCGGCCGACGTCAGCGCCGCCACGACGACGATCGCCAGGTAGTTGCGCCCGAGGCTGACCTGCGAGACGAACAGGCCGAGCTGGTCGCCGAACGTGGCCGCCGTGACGGGTGTGCCCGAGATCGAGGAGTAGCGCAGCACGACCTGCACGACGGCGAGCACGGCCCACGTGGCCGACGCCGCGCCCGCGACGCCGAGGGCCTTGCGCACGGGCGTGCCGGCGGGCAGCACGCACGCCGCGAGGACGAGCGAGCCGAGGGTCACCGCGACGGCGAGCTCGGTGAGGACCGTGACGACGGGCGTGCCGAGGCGCGCGAGGGCGCCGGGGTCGGGGAACCCGACGGGCACGGTGAACGCGGAGGAGAACGCCCCGGCGGCGAGCACGGCGACGATCGCGACGACGACGGCGAGCGGCCCGGCGAGGACCAGCCACCACGGGTTCGCGGGTCGGGAGTCCGACGGCGCGCGGCGCAGGGCAGTGGTGGTCACCCGTCCAGGGTATCGAGGTTGCGAGCCCCTCCGGACCGGCCCCGGAGGCCGCTCGCCGGCCCCCGCGGAGGCCGCCGAGGGCGGCGCCGGGGGTGCACGGCGGGCGTCGGGTGGGGACCTCTCCCCACCCGGACCTGTGGATCGCGCCCCGTCCGGCGGGGCACCCGCTGGCATACTGGGCCGGGTTCGCCGGGGGCTCGCGACGCTCCGTCCGCCCTCGGCCGCGCAGGGACCGCACCCACGACACGAGGGACGTTCGATGGCCGCAGGGCACGGCAGCATCTCCACGCAGGACCTCGACCGCGCGAGCCACCTGCTCAAGCGCGTCGGCCAGGTCTTCGACCAGCGGGTCGTCGGCCAGGAGGCGCTGCGCACCGCGCTGGTGAGCGCGCTCCTCGCGGGCGGGCACATCCTCCTGGAGTCGGTCCCGGGCCTCGCCAAGACGACGGCCGCCCAGACGCTCGCCGCGGCGATCGACGGCTCGTTCCACCGCATCCAGTGCACGCCGGACCTCATGCCGAACGACATCGTCGGCACGCAGATCTTCAACTACGCGACGGGCGAGTTCACGACGCAGCTCGGCCCGGTGCACGCGAACGTCGTGCTGCTCGACGAGATCAACCGCTCGTCGGCCAAGACGCAGTCCGCGATGCTCGAGGCGATGCAGGAGAAGCAGACGTCGATCGGCGGCGAGAACTACGCGCTGCCGGACCCGTTCATGGTGCTCGCGACGCAGAACCCCATCGAGGAGGAGGGCACCTACGTGCTGCCCGAGGCCCAGATGGACCGCTTCCTCATGAAGGAGGTGCTCACCTACCCGACCCCCGCGCAGGAGCTCGAGATCCTCCAGCGGATCGCGACCGGGCAGATGACGCAGCCCCTCACCGCGCAGCCGGTCTCGCTCGACGACGTCCGCTTCCTGCGCGGCCTCGTCGACGACGTCTACGTGGACGACTCGATCAAGCGGTACGTCGTCGACATCATCAACACGACGCGCTTCTCGGGCCCCCGCCCGGTCCCGGGCCTCGACCGGCACGTGCGCGTCGGGGCCTCCCCGCGCGGCGGCATCGCGCTCATGCGCGTGGGCCAGGCGCTCGCGATCCTCGCCGGTCGCGCGTTCGTCATCCCGGACGACATCAAGGCCGTGCGCTACTCGGTGCTGCGGCACCGCCTCGTGCGCACGTTCGACGCGCTCGCGAACAACGTCCCGCCGGAGCAGCTCGTGGACGCGGTGTTCGACGCCGTCCCCACGCCCTGAGCGCCCCGCCCGCCCCCGCCAGCACGCCACCAGGAAGCGCCCACGTGCCCGACGTCTCCCGTCTCGCCCAGGTCCGGGCCCGGCTCGACCTCCCGGTCGCGCGCCGGGCGTCCGGCCTGCTCGAGGGACGGCACCGCTCGGTGTTCAAGGGCCACGGGCAGGACTTCGACGACCTGCACCTGTACGCGCCCGGCGAGGACGTCGGCGACATCGACTGGAAGTCGTCGGCGCGCGCCGGGCTGCCGATCATCCGCCGGTTCGTGCGCGAGTCGAACCTCAACCTCGTGCTCGTCGTGGACACGGGCCGCACGATGGGCGCCACCGCGCCGAGCGGCGAGACGAAGGCGGAGGTCGCGAGCTTCTGCTGCGCACTCGTCGCGTACCTCGCGCGCGACCGCGGCGACCGCGTCGCGCTCGTCGCGGGCGACGCCGAGCGCCTCGTCCAGCTCCCGCCCCGCGCGAGCACGCGCGACCTCGAGGTGCTGCTGCGCACGGTCGAGGACCTGTGGCGGCCAGACGCCCCGCCGAGCGACCTGTCGCGTCCGCTCGACCGCGCGCAGACGGCGTTCCGGCGCCGCTCGCTCGTGGTCGTCGTGACCGACGAGGCACGGCCCGGACCGGAGCACGAGCAGCTCCTGCGGTCGTTGCGCGTGCGGCACGAGGTCATGGTCGTCCAGGTCGCCGACCTGTCGCCCGTGGGTGCGGCCGCCGGGCCGCGCCCGCCCGGGGACGTCGCGGACGTGGACGGCACGCTGCGCCTGCCGCCGTTCCTGCGCGGGCGGGCCGCGCTCGCCGAGTCGGCCTCCCGGGCGGTCGCCGCACGCCGCGCCGAGGTCGCCGGCCGGCTGCGCGCGCTCCAGGTGGAGGGCGTGCTCGTGGAGGGGTCGCACGACGTCGTGCAGCGGTTCGTCGAGCTCCTGGGGAGGCAGAAGCGTGCCCGTCGATGAGCTCGTCGACCCCGTGGGCTACTCGGGGTGGTGGACCGTCCTGGGGATCGTGCTGGTCCTCGCGGCGGCGGCCGTCGTGTTCCTCGTCCTCTGGCTGACGCGCGCGAGCGCGGCGGAGAAGGCCGCACCGCCGCCCGCGCCGCTCCTGCCGACCGGCCCGTACGACCCGTACGCCCCGCTGCGCGCCGAGTACGAGGGCCGCCTCGACGCCCTCGCCGAGCGGTTCCGCGCCGGCGAGCTCGACGAGCGCTCCCTGCACCTCGCGCTCTCGGCCGAGATGCGCGGCTTCGCGACGGGCCGGCTCGGCCAGGACGCGTCGTCCATGACGCTCTCGGAGATCCAGCAGCTCGCCGAGGCCGGGCGCCTCACGCAGCTCATCGCGCGGTACTACCGGCCGTCGTTCGCCGACCACGACAACGACCCCGCGGCCCGCTCGACGGACGCCGAGGACTCGATCGACCGCGCCCGGTCGGTGGTGCGCGGATGGTGACGCCCGTGCTCGCGGCGAGCGCCGCCGTCGTCCCGGGGCCGCAGGGGTCGTCGATCCTGTGGCCGTGGCTGTGGGTCGTGCTCGTCGTCGCCGTGGCCGCGGCGGGGGCGCTCGCGTGGTGGCTCACGCGGCGTCGCCGGGCGCGCGACGCGGACGGCGACGTGCTGTGGGTCGCGAACACCGACTACCTCGCGCGCGTCCCGGCGTTCACGTCGTGGGTGCGCCGCTACCGCGCGCTGCAGGGCCTGACCGCGGCGGGGCTCCTCGTCGCCGTCGTCGGCGCGGGGGCGGTCGCCGCGCGGCCGGTCGAGACGGACGTCGTCGTCGACCGGCTCGGCACGCGCGACATCGTGCTGTGCCTCGACGTGTCGGGCTCGATGATCGAGTACGACGGCGCGGTGCTCAAGGTGTTCCAGGAGCTCGTCGACAACTTCGAGGGCGAGCGGATCGCGCTGTCCATCTTCAACTCGACGTCGCGCACGGTGTTCCCGCTGACGGACGACTACACGCTCGTCCAGGAGGAGCTCCAGGCCGGGATCGACGCGCTCGACAAGGACCCGGCGACGTTCGACTACACGGGCGGCTCCGACGACGCGGAGATCCTCGAGTACGCGCAGTTCACCGCCGGGACGACGGCCAACCTCGCGGGCGCGAGCCTCATCGGCGACGGCCTCGCGAGCTGCGCGCTCCAGTTCGACGCGGAGGACACCGAGCGCTCGCGCTCGATCATCCTCGCGACCGACAACTACGTCTCGGGAGAGCCGATCTACACGCTCCCGCAGGCGGCGGAGCTCGTCGCGTCGCGCGACATCCGGCTGCACGGCATCTTCGGCGGCTCGAAGCGCTACGAGGGCACGCCCGAGGAGAGCGAGTACCGCGACACCGTCGAGGCGGGGGGCGGGCTGTACTTCCTCGCGGACGACCCGGCCGCGGTGCAGGGCATGGTCGACGACGTCGTCGCGCAGCAGGCGGTCGAGCTCGACGCGTCGCCCGAGGTGATCGTGACGGACCGGCCCGCGGGCTGGTTCCTCGTCGCGGTCCTCGGCGTCGCGCTGCTGCTCGTCGTCGCGTGGCGGGTGAAGGAGTGACACGCCGATGACTCTCGCCGGAACGACCCTGCAGCCGCTCGTGCCCGTCTGGGCGCTCGCGCTCCTCGTGCTGCCCCTGCTCGGCCTCGCGGTGTGGCAGGCCGTCGTCGCCGGTCGCCCCGGACCGGGCGGCGCCCCGCGCGCGGGCGCACCCCGCGGGGCGTGGCTGCGCCGCGCCGGGGCCGTCGTGCTGCTGGGGATCATCGGCCTCGGGCCGTCGGTCGCGTCGACCGACCGGGACACGTCGGTCGCGAACGTCGACATGTTCTTCGTCGTCGACCGCACGGGCTCGATGGCGGCCGAGGACTACGGGCCGCAGGGCGGCCAGGAGCGGCTCGACGGCGTGCGGCACGACATCACGAGCCTCACCGAGGCGATCCCCGGGGCGCGCTACTCGATCATCTCGTTCGACTCGCAGGCGTCGCGCCAGCTCCCGCTGACGACGGACGCGCGCGCGATCACCTCCTGGGCCGACACGTTCCACCGCGAGATCACGCGCTACTCGCAGGGCTCGCTCACTGACCGGCCCCTCGACGAGCTTCGGTCGGCGCTCCAGGGCTCGGCGGAGCAGCACCCCGCGAACGTGCGGCTCGTGTTCTTCCTCAGCGACGGGGAGCAGACGGCGGAGGGCGAGCCGAGGTCGTTCGCCGACCTCGCGCCGCTCGTCGACGGCGGCGCCGTGCTCGGCTACGGCACGTCCGAGGGCGGTCGCATGAAGGAGTACGACCCCGACGTGGCGCCCGAGGACGCGGAGTACATCATCGACTGGTCGCAGCAGAGCGAGGACGGCGAGCCCGTCGAGGCGCTCTCGGTCATCGACGAGGAGACGCTCACGGCGCTCGCCGAGCAGCTCGGCGTGCCGTACGTGCACCGGCAGGAGCCGGGCGAGACGGCGTCGCTCGTCGCGGGCGTCGACCCGCAGCAGGTCGCGGCCGACGGACGCCGCGACGTCACGGCGTACCGGCCGGTCGTGTGGCCGTTCGCGCTCGCGCTCGTCGCGCTGCTCGGCGTCGAGGCGTGGTTCTGGGCCCGCTCCGCGAGCCGTTCGCTCGTGCGGCCCGCAGCGGCGACCGACGCTCCCTCCACGGGCGGCAGCCCGCCGTCGGGCGCTCCCGCCGCGGACCGGGTGGAGGTGCGCCGATGACCTGGGCCCCGCCCCCGACCCCGCCGCCCGGCTCCCGGCCGTCGCGGTCCACCGGCGCGGCCGCGTTGCGCTCCGCACGCCTGCGGCGCCGCACGTGGTGGCTGCTCGGCGCGGTGCCCGTGGTGGTCGCGCTGCTCGTCCTCGGGTTCAAGCTCGCGTTCCTCGCGCCGATCGCGGCGGCGGGCGCCGACCGCTACGCCGCGGGGGACGGCGACGGCGCGGCGGACACGTTCGGGATCCAGCGGACCTTCAACCTCGTGGAGCCGTGGAAGGCGCACTTCAACCACGGGACGGCTCTCGCGAGCACCGAGGACACCTGGGCCCTGTACGACGCGATCACGTCGCTCGACCGCGCGTACGACCTCGCGGAGAGCGAGTCTCCCGAGGAACGCTGCCTGATCCAGACCAACCTGTCGCTGACCTACGAGATCCAGGGCGACGTCGACATGGCGTACGCGGACGAGCTGGCCGCGGAGCTCGCCCTCGTCGAGGAGGCGATCGCCGCGCGCGACGCGGGCCGGCCGTACGACGAGGGCGTCCTCGACCCGTACGGGGACGGCAGCGAGGAGCCGGACCCCGCGGAGCTGCGCCAGGACGTCCAGGACTGGTACCAGTACGCGGAGCGCGAGTACGCGACGGCCGAGCAGGTTCGCGGCTGGCCCGACTGCGGGGAGTCCGAGCGGACGCCCGAGGAGGAGGAGCAGGACGCCGCCGCGACGCAGCGCCTGCAGGACAAGCAGCAGCAGGCGCGGGACGCCCAGCCCGAGACCGACGGTGGTGACACGCAGGAGGGCGAGGGGTCGGACGGCGACGAGCAGTCCGAGGCGTCCGGCGAGGGTTCCGAGGGCGGGGACCAGAAGAGCCAGGCGGAGCGCGAGGAGCAGCAGCGCCAGGAACGGCTCCAGGAGCAGGGGTCCGAGGCGCGCGAGGAGCAGGAGCGGCTCGAGCAGGAGTACCGGGACCTGTACGGCGACCAGCCCGGGAGCGGCACCGACCCGGGCGACGGCAGCGGGGGCGGCACGAAGAACTGGTGACGCCGCCCCGTTGTCCGCCCGCCTCGTCGTCGGCCGGTCCGGACGCCACCCTGGGGCCGGGCCAGGCGTTGGCAGGCGGGTCCGGTCGGGCGTAGGCCAGGTCGGGTCGGCCGTGGGCCAGGTCGGGTGTCACGGGACGGCGCGGCTCAGTCCTCGATCCCGTCCACGAGCAGCGTGCGCGGGCCGGGGCCCTCGTCGGCGAGGGCGTCGTGCGGGTTGACGAGGACGCACTTGCGCAGGGACAGGCACCCGCACCCGATGCAGTCGGTGAGGTGGTCGCGCAGGCGCGTGAGCTGCTCGATGCGCGCGTCGAGGTCCGCGTGCCAGCCGGCCGAGAGCCGGTGCCAGTCCTTCGCGGTGGGAGTGCGGTCGCCGGGCAGCGTCGCGAGCGCGGCCCGGATGCGCGCGAGCGGGATGCCGACGCGCTGGGACGCGCGCACGAACGCGACCCGGCGCAGCGTCTCGCGCGCGAAGCGCCGCTGGTTGCCGGGGGTCCGGCGGCTCGTGATGAGCCCTTCGCGCTCGTAGAAGTGCAGCGCGGACACGGTGACGCCGCTGCGCGCGGCGAGCTGGCCGACGGTGAGCTCGTCGCTCGGGGACGGGTCGGGCACGCGGGCTCCTCACCGGGCCGGCGCGACGGCGTCGCACGACCCCTTGACCTCAACATTAGTTGAGGTTCGAGACTAGCAGGGCGCGCCCGGACCGGGCAGCCCGCCGGCGCCGACGGCGGTCCCACCCACACCCGAGGAGCACCCGTGGACGCCATCCGTCTGCACGCGTTCGGACCGCCCGAGAATCTCGTCCTCGACTCCGTCCCCGACCCGCAGCCCGGCCCCGGGCAGGTCCGCGTCGCCGTCCGCGCGCACGGCGTCCACCTGCTCGACACGACGCTGCGCCGCGGCGAGGCGACGGGAGGCCCCCTCCCCCTGCCCGACCTGCCGACGATCCCCGGCCGCGAGGTCGCCGGGGTCGTGGACGTCGTCGGGCCCGGCGTCGACGCCGCGTGGCGCGGACGCCGCGTCGCGGCCCACCTCGGCGCGACGCCCGACGGCGGCGGGTACGCCCGGCTCGCCGTCGTCCCCGTCGAGGCGTTGCACCGCGTGCCCGACCACGTCACCGCACCCGAGGCGATCGCCATGATCGGCACGGGCCGTACCGCCGTCGGGATCCTCGACCTCGCGGAGATCACCGCCGCGGACACCGTCGTCGTCACCGCCGCGGCCGGCGGGCTCGGCACGCTCCTCGTGCAGAGCGCGCTCGCGGCCGGGGCCCGCGTCGTCGCGCTCGCAGGCGGTCCGGAGAAGGTCGCGCTCGTGCGCTCGCTCGCCCGCCCGGAGCACGCCGACCGGCTCGCGGCCGTCGACTACCGCGCCGACGGCTGGCTCGACGAGGCGCGGGCCGCCGTCGTGCAGCACGCTCCCGGCGGCGCCACGGTGCTGCTCGACGGCGTCGGCGGGGACGCGGGCACGGACGCCGCCACGCTCGTCGCGCCCGACGGCCGCCTCGTGCTCCACGGCTGGTCCGCGGGCGAGCCCACCCGCGCCGGTGACGTCGGCCACGGCGTCGGGAATTCCGGGACCGGGACCGCGGCCCGCGACGTACGGTGGGCCGTGGGCCCCCAGGCTCGACCCTGGGGAGACCTGTACGCGCTGCAGGAGCGCGCGCTCGCGCTCGCGGCGGACGGGACGTGGCGCGTCGTCACGCACCAGGTACCCCTCGCGGAGGCCGCGCGCGCCCACCGCGAGCTCGAAGCGCGCGCCACCACCGGAAAGGTCGTTCTCGTATGACGGCGAACCCTCGTGCGGTCGTCGGCGCGTCGGCGCCCGACGCGCCCGACGCGCTCGACACGCCTGGAGCGACCGGAGCACCCGACGCCGCGACCCCGGCGACCACCGACGCCGCCGCGAGCCCGGCGACCACCGACGGCGCGGCCGAGGTCGCGACCCTGGCCCCCGGCACCCAGCGCACCGTGCTGTTCGGCATGGTCGCGTTCGTGTTCCTCGGCGCGTTCGAGGCGCTCGCCGTCGCGACCGCGATGCCGACCGTGGCCGTCGCCCTCGACGGGCTCACCCTGTACACGCTCGCGTTCGCCGCGTCGCTCGCGTCGAGCGTCGTCGGCATGGTGGCGTCCGGCCGCTGGAGCGACCGCGCCGGGCCCACGACGCCCCTGTGGACCGGCATCGGCCTCTTCCTCGCCGGGCTCCTCGTCGCGGGTCTCGCGACCGACATGCTCGTGCTCGTCGCCGGCCGCGTGCTCCAGGGCGTGGGGACGGGGCTCTACATCGTGGCGCTCTACGTGCTCGTCGCGCGCGTCTTCCCCGCGGACCGCCGGCCGAAGGTCTTCGCCGCGTTCGCGGCGGCGTGGGTCGTCCCGTCGATCGTCGGGCCCGCCATCGCGGGGCTCGTCGTCGAGCACGTCGGCTGGCGCTGGGTCTTCCTCGCCGTCCCCGTCCTCGCCATGCCCGCGCTCGTCCTCATGCGGCCCGGGATGCGCGCCGCCCGCAGCACGGGCGACGACGCCGGATCGCCCGACGCCGGGGAGCCGGCGCTCGACCGGACCGCGCGGCAGGCGTCCCTCGCCTGGGCCGTCGTCGCGGCGCTCGGGATCGGCGCGCTCAACTACGCGGGCCAGCTCCGGGGGATCGCCCTCGCGGTGCTGCTCGTGGCGGCGCTCGCGGCCGTCGCCCTCGCCGTCCCGCGCCTGCTGCCCCCCGGCACGACCCGCGCCGCGCGCGGCCTGCCGAGCGTCGTCGCGATCCGCGGCCTCGTCGCCGCGGCGTTCACGGGCGCGGAGGTGCTGCTCCCGCTGCTCCTGTCGCACGAGCGCGGGCTCGCGCCGTCGCTCGCGGGTGCCGTGCTGACGTTCGGCGCGGTGGGCTGGTCGACGGGGTCGTGGCTGCGCGGTCGCGCGACCTGGGGTCTCCAGCACGCCGGGTACGTCCGGCTGGGCGGGACGCTCGTCGCGCTCGGGATCGGCGGCGCGGCGCTGCTCGCGTGGACGGCCGTCCCGCCGGTCGTCGGCATGGTTGCGTGGACGCTCGCGGGCCTCGGCATGGGCATGACCCACCCGACGCTCTCGGTGCTCACGCTCGAGCTCTCGCCGGTCGCGGAGCAGGGCGCCAACTCCTCGGCGCTCCAGGTGTCCGACGCCGTCGCCGCCGCGACCGCGCTCGCCGTCACCGGCTCGCTCCTGTGGGCCCTGCACGCGTCGCTGGGCCTCGCGGCCTACGTCGTCTGCTTCGCCGTGACGGTGCTCCTCGCCGCGGGCGTCGCGCTCCTCGCGCCGCGCACCCGCCCGGCACTCGCGCGGTAGACCGGCGCGCGCTAGCGCGCGGCGAGGGTCTCCGCGGCCTCGGCGTAGCGGTCGAGCACGATCGCGGTGAGGCGCGGGTCCGGTGCGAGCGGCGCGGTGACGACGTCGGCGCCCGCCGCGAGCACGCGGTCGTAGAAGAACCCGGGCGCCAGGAGGTACGCCGCGACGACGACCCGGGCCCCGGGCGCGAGGGCCGCGCGCGCGGCGGCGACCGCGTCGGGCACGGTCGGCTCGGCCATCGCGCCGTACCCGACCGTGACCGGGCCCGCGTGCCGCTCGCGCAGGCCCGCGGCCAGCGTCTCCACGCCGCGCGCCGCGCCCGGCCGGCTCGACCCGGCGGCGGCGACGACCACCGCGTCGTCCGGCCGCACGCCGGCCTCCGCGAGCCGGTCGGCGAGCAGCGCGACGAGGCGCGGGTCGGGCCCGAGCGGTGTCGCCGCCGCGGCGCTGCCCGTGCCGGGCCCGCGGTCCTCGACCGCGGCTGCGACGTCGACGGCCACGTGGAAACCGGCGGACAGCAGCAGCGGCACGACGACCGCGTCGCCGGGGCGCCCGACCCCCGCCCCTGGGTCGGTGTCGCCAGGACGCGCGGCGTCCGCGACCCCCTCCGGGCCGCGCGCGACGGCCGCGGGCGTGACGACCGCCGTGACGACGTCCGCGACCTCGGGCTGCTGCACGTCGACGAACGCCTCGCGCACGTCGAGGTCGGGGCGCGCCGCCCGTACGTCGTCGAGGAGCGCGCGGATCACCTCGCGGCCCGCGGGGTCGTCGGTGCCGTGCGAGCAGCCGACGAGCACCGGCGCCGGCGCTCCGGCCCGGTGCCGGGCGCCCGGCACCTCGGCGCCGGGCGAGCCCCCCGACCGGTCGGGCCGGTCGGACGTCCCCCCGGCCCGGTCGGACGTCCCCCCGGAGGGGAAGGCCAGGATCTCCGCGCTCATGCGAGCTCCAATCGGTATCCGCGCTTGACGACGGTCTTGACGAGGTCGCGCCGGCCCGCCGCCTCGCGCAGGCGCGCGACGGCGACCTCGGCGGCGTGCGGGTCGCGCGAGTCGCCGGGCAGCACGTCGAGCACGTCGTCGCGCGTGACGACGTCGCCGCGCCGCGCGGCGAGCAGGCGCAGCACCTCGAGGCTGCTGGGCGACAGGGGCAGCACCTCGCCGTCGAGCACCGCGACGCGCGAGCGGATCTGCAGCGTCCCGGCGACGGTCGCGAGCGCGAGCGTCTCGGCGTGCTCGTAGTGGGCCACGAGCGTGCGCACGAGCGCGCCGAGCCTGCCGCGCTCGGGCTGCAGCGGGGTGACGCCGCGGTGCTCGAGCGGTCGCGCGGTGACGGGCCCGACGGCGGCCGCGACCATCGACCCGTCCTGGAACCGCTGCACCACGAGCCGGCCGACGCCGTGCTCCTCGGCCGCGCTGAGCCATGCCTCGGCGCCGGGCGCGGACGTGAACACGACGGCGTCGATCTCCCCGACCGCCGCGGCCTCGACGGACGCGCGCAGCGCCTCGGGGTCCGGGGGCGGGCCCCAGCGGTACACGACGAGGCTCGTGACCTCGGCGCCCGCCTCGGCGAACACGACGTCGAGCCCGTCGGCGCCCGCACCGTGGTGCTGGAGGGCGATGCGCAGCCCGGCGACCCCCTCGCCGAGGAGCACGTCCGCGATCTCGGCGGACGTCTCGGACTCCGCGACCCAGTCGGCCGTGAGCCCGGCGGCCTGGATCGCGCCGCGCGCCTTGGGGCCGCGCGCGACGATCCGGGCGTCGGCGAGCACCTCCAGCAGGCGGTCGGCGAGGCCGTGCACGTCCGCGGCCTCGATCCAGGACCGGAAGCCGATGCCCGTGGTGACGACCACGACGTCCGGCGGGTGCTCCACGAGGTCGCGCGTCCCGGCGAGGAGCTGGGCGTCGTCGGCGTGCGGGATCATGCTCAGCGCGGGCGCGTGGCGGACCTCCGCGCCCCGGCGGCGCAGGGCCGCGGCGAGCTCGCTCTTGCGGCGGTCCGCGGTGACGAGCACGGTGCAGCCCGCCATCGCCTGCCCGAGCGCGGGGCGCGCCCCGCCGGCCGGGACCTCGGCGCTGTCGGCGGTCACGCGACCGGCGCCGGGTGGAGCCGTCCCTCCGCGGCGACGTCCCCCATCACGATGATCGCCGGGGCCCGGACCCCGACCTGGGCCGCACGCTCGACGACGTCGCCGAGCGTGGCCCGCGTGACGCGCTGGCGCGGCGTCGAGCCGCTCTCCACGATCGCGACGGGCAGCGCCGGGTCGGCCCCGGCGCCGAGCGCCTGGGCCGTGATGCGTGCGAGCTGCGAGACACCCATGAGGACCACCAGCGTAGCCGTGCGGTCGCGCACGCCGGCCAGGGCTCCGGCGTCGAGACCGTCGTGCCCGCTGGTCACGTGGAACGCCGCGACGGTGCCGCGGTGCGTGAGCGGGATGTCCGCGAGCGCCGGCACGCTGAGCGCGCTCGAGACGCCGGGCACGACGTCGACCGGCACGCCCGCCTCGCGGCACGCGACGACCTCCTCGCCGCCGCGCCCGTACACGAACGGGTCGCCGCCCTTGAGGCGCACGACGTGCCGCCCCCGCTGCGCCTGCTCGACGAGGATCGCGTTGATCTCGTGCTGCGGGACGGGATGGTTCCCGGGCGTCTTGCCGACGTCGATCACCTCGACGCCGGGCGCGAGCTCGTCGAGCACGTCGACCGGCCCGAGCCGGTCCGCGACGACGACGTCCGCCTCCGCGAGCGCCCGCCGGCCGCGCACGGTGAGCAGGTCGACGGCGCCCGGTCCCCCGCCGACGAGCGTGACGCGCCCCGTCCCTCCCGCCGCCCGGCGGCGGCGCTGGTCGGCGCCGCCCGAGCGCAGGTGCTCGGCGACCGCGTCGCGCACCGCGCGGGCGCGCCGCGGGTCGGGGGGCCCGTCGCCGGCGTCGGTCACGACCCCGACGAGCACGTCGCCGCTCCGGGCGACCGCGGGCGTGCGCGCGGTGCCCTCGTGCGCGGCCCCCGCGTTGACGCACCAGACGCGGCGCGCGGCGGCCCACGCGGCGACGTCCCGGTTCGTCCGCGAGTCGTCGGTCGCGGCGAGCACGAGCCACGCGTCCGCGACGTCGGACTCGCGGACCTCGCGCGGCGCCCAGGTGACGCGCCCGCCCGGGTGCGCCGCGGCGTCGGACGCGGGGTGCAGCAGCGGGGCGTGCAGGGACGCGGCGACGAGGTCGCGCAGGTCCTCGCAGACCTGGGGAGCCACGACGCGGACGTGCGCGCCGTCGTCGGCCATCGCCCGGGCGCGGCGGGCCGCGACGGGGCCGCCGCCCGCGACGAGGACCGTGCGCCCGGCGAGGTCGATCCCGAGGAGCGTCGTCACGACGCACCGTCCGCGGGTGCGGGGCGCGTGCGCACGTGCACGACGCCGTCGCGCACCTCGGCGGGCCACGTCGCCAGGTCGGGCGCGAGGCCCTGCACGGGCGCGTACCCGGCGGACTCGAGGCAGCGGCCCGTCGTCAGGTCGAAGACCTGCTTGTACATGGGCCCGGCGACCGTCGGCACGCCGCCGCGCGTGCCGACGATGCCGCGCGACATGACGTTCGCCCCCGAGTACGGGTCGCGCTGCTGCACGACGCGCACCGTGTCGTCCGGGAGCCGGAACAGCGCGACCTGCGCCCCGCCGACGAGGGCCGCGGCGCCCCGCTCGACGAGGAGGTCGCGCAGGAGGCACACGCGCTCCCACCCGTCGTCGTGCGCCGTGCCGGGGCCGACCTGCTCTGCTGACGCGACGCTCATCGACGGACCTCCAGGGTCGTGCCGGCGATCACCACGGGGCCGGCGGGGACGGTGGCGAGGCCCGCCGCACGGGCCTCCTCCAGGGCGGCGCGCTCGTCCGCCGTCGCGGGCCGGATCTGGCCGCGCTCGGTGACGTACGCGAGGTCGGGGTCGGGCTCGGCGGGCGCGTTGACGAACGAGCCGAACCGGCGCAGCTTCTCCGGGTCCTCCAGGACCGCGCGCCACTCGTCCTCGTAGTCGCCGACGTGGCGGGCCATCGCGGCGTCGAGGTCGGCGGCGATGCCGAGCGAGTCCTCGAGGATCACGGCGCGGATCGCGTCGAGCCCGCCCTCGTGGTCCTCGACCCACGCGGCCGTGCGCTGCAGGCGGTCGGCCGTGCGGACGTAGTACATGAGGAATCGGTCGATCGTGCGGATCAGCGCCTCGTCGTCCAGGTCCTCGGCGAGGAGCTGCGCGTGCCGGGGCGTGAACCCGCCGTTGCCACCGACGTAGAGGTTCCACCCCTTGTCCGTCGCGATGACGCCGACGTCCTTGCCGCGCGCCTCCGCGCACTCGCGCGCGCACCCGGAGACGCCGAGCTTGAGCTTGTGCGGCGAGCGCAGGCCGCGGTACCGCAGCTCGAGCTCGACGGCCATGCCCACCGAGTCCTGCACGCCGAACCGGCACCACGTGGACCCGACGCACGACTTCACGGTGCGCAGCGACTTGCCGTACGCGTGCCCGGACTCGAACCCGTGCTCCACGAGCCGGCGCCAGATGTGCGGGAGCTGCTCGATGCGCGCGCCGAACATGTCGATGCGCTGGCCGCCCGTGATCTTCGTGTACAGCCCGAAGTCCTTGGCGACCTGGCCGATGACGAGCAGCCCGTCCGGCGTGATCTCGCCGCCCGGGATGCGCGGGACCACGGAGTACGTGCCGTCCTTCTGCATGTTCGCCATGACGTGGTCGTTCGTGTCCTGGAGCGCGGCCTGCTCGCCGTCGAGGATGTGCCCCGAGCCGAGCGACGCGAGGATAGACGCGATCGTCGGCTTGCAGATGTCGCAGCCGCGCCCGGCGTCTCGCACCAGCACGGCGCCCCCGGTGTCGGTGACCGGCTCCGGCACCCGCCCGAACCGCCCGATGATCTCGCTGAACGTGCGCAGCCCCGCGACGCGCACGGCGTCGAACAGCTGGGCGCGGGAGAGGTCGAAGTGCTCGCACAGCGCGTTCGAGACCTCGACGCCCGCACGGGCGAGCTCGGTCGTCGTGATCTTCCTGACGAGAGGGAGGCACGACCCGCAGCTCGTGCCGGCGCGCGTGCACGCCTTGACGCCCGCGACGTCCGTGCACCCGTGCTCGGTGACCGCGCCGCGGATCGTCCCCGCGCTGACGTTGTTGCACGAGCAGACCGTCGCGTCGTCGGGCAGCTCGAGGCTCGGCGCGCCGGCCCCGGAGCCCTCGGGCAGCAGGAACAGCCCCGGGTCGCCGGGCAGCTCGGTGCCGAGCATCGGCCGCAGCGACGCGTACGGCGCGGCGTCGCCGACGAACACGCCGCCCAGGAGCGTGCGCGCGTCGTCGGACAGGACGAGCTTCTTGTAGACGCCCGCGACCGGGTCCGCCCACACGAGCTCCATCGCGCCCTCGGTGCGCCCGTGCGCGTCGCCGAAGCTCGCGACGTCGACGCCCTGGAGCTTGAGCTTCGTCGCGGTGTCCGCGCCCGGGAACGTCGCCTCGCCGCCGAGCAGGCGGTCCGCGACGACCTCCGCCATCGCGTAGCCCGGCGCGACGAGCCCGATGCAGCGGCCCTCGATGCACGCGACCTCCCCGACCGCCCACACGTGCTCGTCCTCGGTGCGGCACGCGAGGTCGACGACGGCGCCGCCGCGCTCGCCGACCGCGAGCCCCGCGGCACGCGCGAGCTCGTCGCGGGGCCGCACGCCCGTCGCGACGACGACGACGTCCACGTCGAGCCGACCGCCGTCGGCGAAGTCGAGGCGACCCACGTGACCGGTGCGGCGCGAGACCTTCATCGCCTGGGTGCCGGTGTCGCAGCGGACCGCGATGCCCATGCCGTTGATGAGGCGCTTGAGCGCCTCGCCGCCGCCGAGGTCGATCTGCGCGTCCATGAGGTGCGTGCCGAACTGGATCACGGTCGCCTGCGCGCCGAGCGCCTTGAGCGCGCCCGCCGCCTCGAGACCGAGGAGGCCGCCGCCGATGACCGCGCCGCGCACGGGGCGCTCCCAGCCGCCGTCGGTCGTCGCGGTCCGGCGCTTCTCCTCGACCCAGCCGCGCAGCGCCGCGACGTCGTCGATCGTGCGGTACACGAACACGCCCGGGAGGTCGTTGCCCGGGATGGGCGGCATCGCGGCGCTCGACCCCGTGGCGAGGACGAGCTCGTCGTAGGCGTGCACGCGCCCGAGCCGGTCGGTGACGGTGCGCGCCGCACGGTCGATCGACGTCACCGCGCAGTCGCGGTGCAGCGTCACGAGCGGGTCGTCCCACAGCGCAGGGTCGCCGAGCGTCAGCTCCTCGGCGTCGCGGGCCGAGAAATAGCTCGTGAGGGCGACGCGGTCGTAGGGCTTGCGCGGCTCCTCGGCGAACAGCGAGACGCGCCACGTGCCGGCGGTATCCCGGGCGCGCAGCGCCTCGACGAGCCGCTGCGCCACCATGCCGCCACCGACGACGACGAGGTGCCGGGGCGCACCGGGGGCCGGGGCGGGGGCGGGATCGGTCTGCGGTCCGGTCACGGCGGGCTCCTCGGGGGCGTCGGGGCGGGTCGTGCACCGCGCGGCGGGCGGCCGGGTGAGCGGCGAGCCGTGCCGGACGGTGCGTGCTCGACGCTACGGAGACGCGGTTTCGCGACCGTGCCCCGTCCGTTGCCCGTCCGTAACGGTGTTCTCACCCGGGGGGTCGTCCGCGTGTGAGGTCGGCGGCTCGGGCCGAGGTCGGCAGCTCCACGCGGGCTCGGCGGTCGTGATCGCCGATCCCGCGTGCGGCTGCCGATCTCACGCGCCGAGCTCGACGGGGGTCGGCGCGCCCGCGCCCGCCGGCTGCTCCGGGTCCGCCGTCGCGAGCCAGTCGACGAGGCCGCACACGATGTCCTTGCACCCGCCGCACCCGGTCGTGGCGCGCGTGGCCCGTGCGACGTCGTCGACGCTGCGCGCGCCGTCGTGCCAGCACGCCACGACGTCCCCCTTGGTCACGCCGTTGCACGTGCAGACGGTCGTGCGGTCGGGCATGTGGGTCGGGGACGACGCCGGGGCGGGCGCCTGCGCGACGGGGCGCAGCAGCAGGTGGGCCGGGTCGGCGGGCACCGGGAACCGGCGCGTGTACGTCGCCGTGAGGTCCGCGCCGACGTCGGGCGCGCCGACGCACGTCGCGCCGACGAGCAGCCCGTCCGCGACGACGACCTCGACGTGCCGCCCGCCCGCCGGGTCGCTCAGGGTGACCGAGCGGTGCGCCGGGTCGTGCGTCCGGTGCGCGCCGCACACGCCCATCGTCACCATCTCGAGCCCCGCCGCCTTGACGCGCACGACGTCGGTCCCCGTCGTCGAGCGCGCACCGGGTCCCGCGAGCGCCGTGCCTCCGCCGCCCGCCGCCCCGGGCGCTCCGACCGCGGCGGTGCGCCGCTCCCCCACCGGGCGCGCGACGACGTTCATGGCGAGCCGCAACGCCATGCTCGGCCGGTCGGCGTCGCCGAGGCGCACGCGCGGGCGGCCCGGTGCCGTGCCGGTCGTGGCGTCCGGCACCGCGCCCACGGCGGCTCCCGGCCCTGCCGCGCGGTCCGCCGTCGGCCGTGCCGCGAGGTGCTCCGCGAGGCGTCGCGCCTGGTCCCAGCCCTGCGCGACCAGTCCCGTGCCCCCCTCGGGCGGCTGGGCGCAGTCGCCGATCGCGAAGACGCGCGGGTCGTCGGGGCTCGCGAGGTCGTGGCCCACGACGACGCCCCGGTCGACGGCGAGCCCCGCCGCGCGCGCGAGACCCGCCTCGGGCACGGTGCCGCACGCGAGCACGACGAGGTCGGCGCCGAGGTCGACGGCGCGCGTCGCGCGCTGCCCTCCGTGCCCCGGGCCGCCGGGGTCGCCCGGCGCGGGGGCGGCTGCCGCGCCGTCGGTGACCCGGAGCGTCACGCCCCGGACGGCCCCGTCCACGACGAGCACGCGCTCGGTCCGGGCGCCCGTCCACGTCCGCACGCCGAGGCCCGCGAGCCCGCGCGCGACGACGGCGCCCGCGGCCCGGTCGAGCTGACGGTCCATGACGCTCTCGCCGCCGTGCACGAGGCTCACCGGCACGCCGCGCCGCGCGAGCCCGCACGCGACCTCGATCCCCAGCACTCCCGCGCCGACGACGACGGCGTGCCGGGCGTTGACCGACGCGGCGACGACCTCGCGCGCGTCGTCGAGCGTGCGCAGCGCGTGCGCGCCGCGGGGCAGGCCGCCCGGCTGGTCGGTGAGGCCGGGGACGTCGGGCACGCGGGCGGCCGCGCCCGTGGCGAGCACGACGACGTCGTACGGGTGCGCGCCCTCGCCGGTGACGACGCGGCGCGCCGCGCGGTCGATCGCGATGGCCTCGGTGCCGCGACGGACCCGTACGCGCGCGTCGTCGGCGCCGGGCAGCCCGATGGCCGCGACGTCGACCTTCCCCGCGACGACCTCGCTGAGGAGCACGCGGTTGTACGGCTCGTACTCCTCGGCGCCGAGGACCGTGACCTCCACCGGGTCCCGGCCCGCGGCGTCGTCCCACCGCGCCGCGAGGTCGCTCGCGAACCGCGACCCGACCATGCCGTTGCCGACCACGACGACCCTCGTCATCCGGGGACCTCCTGCAGCACGGGGGCGCGCCGCACGTCCACGGCGCACACCTTGAACTCGGGCATGCCCGAGACGGGGTCGGTCGCGTCGGTCGTGACGCGGTTGACGCTGCCCTCCCCGCTCCAGTGGAAGGGCATGAAGACGGTGTCGGGCCGGACCGCGTCGGTCCACCGCGCGACGGCCTCGATCGTGCCGCGGCGCGTCGTCAGGCGGGCGCGGTCGCCGTCGCCCACCCCGAGCCGCAGCCCGAGGACGGGGTGCAGCTCGACGAACGGCTCGGGGACGACGCGGTCGAGCTCGGGCACGCGCCGCGTCTGCGCGCCCGACTGGTAGTGCTGGAGCACGCGGCCGGTCACCAGGTAGAGCGGCGCGTCGGGCCGCACGTCGTCGCTGGGGCCCACGTGGTCGACCGGGACGAGGCGCGCACGGCCGTCGGGCGTCGCGAAGCGCTCGAGGAACAGGCGCGGCGTGCCCGGGTGGTCGGCGGCGGGGACGGGCCAGTGCAGGCCCGGGCCGCCCGCGGCCTCGTCCGCGTCGAGGCGCGCGTGGCTGAGCCCCGAGTAGTCCGCGACGCCGCCCGCGGACGCGCGCGCGAGCTCGTCGAACACGACGGCGGGGTCGGTCGGGAACGCCACCGGCGACCCGAGGCGGCGGGCGAGCTCCGCGAGGATCCACAGCTCCGAGCGCACCTCGCCCGGGGCGTCGACGGCGCGACGGCGCCGGATCACCCGGCCCTCGAGCGACGTCATGGTGCCCTCCTCCTCGGCCCACTGGGTGACCGGCAGCACGACGTCCGCGAGCAGCGCCGTCTCCGAGGGCACGAGGTCGCACACGACGAGCAGGTCGAGCGCGCGCAGGTTGGCCGTGACCCGGTCCGCGTCCGGGGCGCTGACCACGACGTTCGACCCGTGCACGAGCAGCGCGCGCGGGCGCCCGTCGTCGGCGAACGTCGTACCGGTGCCCCGGGCGCCGAGCGAGCGCAGGAGCTCGACGGCGGGCTTGCCCGGGCCCGGGATCGTCGCCGGGTCCACGCCCCACACCGCGGCGACGTGCGCGCGGGCGGCCGGGTCGTCGATCTTCCGGTAGCCCGGGAGCTGGTCGGCCTTCTGCCCGTGCTCGCGGCCGCCCTGCCCGTTGCCCTGGCCCGTGACCGCGCCGTACCCGGAGCCGGCGCGGCCCGGCAGGCCGAGCGCGAGCGCGAGGTTGATCGCCGCGGTCACGGTCGCGGTGCCCTGCGACGACTGCTCGACGCCGCGCCCCGTGAGCACGTAGGCGCCCGCTCCGCCGTGGACCGGCGACGCGGCGGCGAGCAGCCGCGCTACGTGACGCAGCCGCTCGGCCGGGACGCCGCACACCGTCTCCGCGCGCTCGGGCCACCACGCCGCGACGGACCGCCGCACGTCCTCGACGCCGGTCGTGCGCTCGGCGAGGTACGCCGCGTCGGCGAGCCCCTCCGCCACGACGACGTGCAGGAGCGCGAGCAGCACCACGAGGTCCGTGCCCGGCACGGGCTGCAGGTGCACGCCCTGGTCGCCCACCGGGCCCGCTCCCGGGGCGGGGACGGGGCGCCGGGGCGACCGGCCGGCGTCGGGCACCCTCTGCCCGACGGCGTCCCCCGGCTCCCCCGTGAGCGCGGCGGTCGCGCTGCGCCGCGGGTCCACGACCACGAGGCCGCCGCGCGAGCGGACGCCCGCGAGGTGCTGGACCGACGGCGGCATGGTCTCGGCGAGGTTCGAGCCGAGCAGGAGCACGGCGTCGGCCCCGGCGAGGTCGGCGAGCGGGAACGGCAGGCCGCGGTCCGCGCCGAACGCGCGGTTCGCGCCCGCGGCCGCCGACGCCATGCAGAAGCGCCCGTTGTAGTCGATGTTCGCCGTCCGCAGCACGGTGCGCGCGAACTTCCCGAGCGCGTACGCCTTCTCGTTGGTCAGCCCGCCGCCGCCGAACACCGCGACCGCGTCGCGCCCGTGCTCGGCCTGGACCCGCTCGATCCCCGCCGCGACGGCGTCGAGCGCGTCGTCCCACGTGGCCGGGCGGAGCTCACCGTCGGCGGCACGCAGCAGCGGCGTCGTGAGCCGGTCGGCCGCGCGCAGCACGGTCGCGCTCGTCCAGCCCTTCTGGCACAGTCCCCCGCGGTTGGTCGGGAAGTCGCGCGGCGCCACCGTCACGGGCAGCGGGCCCGCCGTCGGCGTCAGGGTCATGCCGCACTGCAGCGCGCAGTAGGGGCAGTGCGTGTCCACGCTCAGATCCCTGCCGACGCGAGGGCCGAGCCCTTGCGCAGGTAGACGGCCCAGGCCACGACGGCCATGACGGCGTACATCCCGATGAAGGTCCACAGCGCGGGCACGAGCGAGCCGGCGAGGCTCGTCGAGGCCGCGAACCCGCGCGGGATGAGGAACCCCCCGAACGCGCCGACCGCGCCGGCGATCCCGATGCACCCCGCCGCGGCCTTGCGGGCGCGCGCCCGGGCGGCGTCGAGCGCCTCGGGGTCGACGGTCGTCGCGCCGTCGAGCGCGCCGCCGGGGACGGCGCTCGCCTGGAAGACGGCCGGGATCATGCGGTACGTCGAGCCGTTGCCGATCCCGGTCGCGACGAACAGCACGAGGAACGACGCGAAGAACAGGCCGAAGCTGTGCGACTGCAGCGCCTGGATCGCGCCGAACGCCCCGAGCGCCATGACCCCGTACGACGCGATCGTCACGCGCGTCCCGCCCACCCGGTCCGCGACGAGCCCGCCGAGCGGGCGCGTGACCGAGCCGACGAGCGCGCCGAGGAACGCGATCGAGAGCGTCACCTCGGGGAACTGGCCCTTGAGGAGCATGGGGAACGCGCCGGCGTAGCCGATGAACGACCCGAACGTGCCGATGTAGAGGAACGAGATGATCCACGTGTGCCGGTTGCGCGTCGCGGCGGCGAACGACCTCGGGTCGGCCTTCGCGGTGGACAGGTTGTCCATGAACCGCCACGCGAGGAACGCCGCGAGCAGCACGAACGGGATCATCATGAGGCCCGCGCGCTCGAGCGCGACACCCGCCCCGGCGACGATGACGAGCGGCACGGCGAGCTGCACGACGGCCGTCCCGAGGTTCCCGCCCGCGGCGTTCAGGCCCAGCGCCTTGCCCTTCTCGCGCTCGGGGTAGAAGAACGAGATGTTGGCCATCGACGACGCGAAGTTGCCGCCTCCGAACCCGGCGAGCGCCGCGACGGCGAGCATCACCCCGAACGGCGTGCCCGGGTCCTGCACGACGACCGCGAGCGCCGCCGTCGGGAGCAGCAGCAGGAGGGCGGACGCGACGGTCCAGTTGCGCCCGCCGAAGACCGGCACCGCGAACGTGTAGGGGATGCGCAGCGTCGCGCCGACGAGGCTCGGCACGGCGATGAGCCAGAACTGCTGGTCGACGGTGAGCGCGAACCCGGCGGCGGGGAGCTGCGGCACGACGATCGACCACAGGGCCCACACGGCGAAGCCGAGGAACTCGGCGAAGACCGAGATCCACAGGTTGCGGCGTGCGACCGTGCGGCCGCCGTCGCGCCAGAAGGTCGGGTCCTCGGGGTCCCAGCGGTCGATCCAGCGACCGGACCGGTGCCGCGGTGCGGTCGGGCCGGGCGCGGGGACGACGACGGTCGCGTGCTGTGCGGACTGCTCACCCTCGTGGGTGGTGGGGCTCGTGGGCGCGGACATGGCGGCTCCTTCAGCAGGTCCCGGTCGGTGACCGAGACGCTAGGAACGCCGTGTTTCCCCCGCGCGCGACCGTCGTTAAGCCCGTGTGAGGTCTTCCGCACACGCGCGGCGGTACCGCTGTGAGCGACGCGCTGAGGCCCGCGACCGGGGGCCGGGACGCGGGCCGGACCGCCGGGCCGTGAGGGTCGTCAGCCCTCGACGCCGGTCGCCTCGTGCGACGACCCGACGGGCTTGGACTCGGGCGACCCGCGCTCGCGCAGGAAGATGGCGAGCACGACCATGCTCAGGACCGCGAGCATCTCCGACTGCCAGTTCTGGAACGTCCGGCTCCAGAAGTCGGGCATCGACAGGTACTCGGTCCACGGCACGGGGTCCTCGAGGTCGCGGAGCCGCTCCTCGCTGAACGCGACGGCGCCCGCGGCGGACTGCGCGGCCCACGAGCCGACGAAGATCGCGCCCATGACGAGCGAGAGCGAGCGCGAGTAGAGCGTGAGCCGCCAGCCCCGGGTGCGCGCCCAGGCCGGCGAGTCGTCGGTCGCGTGCTCGCCCACCTTCTGGTCCTCGTCCGACTCGCGGCCCGCCTGGTCGAGCTTCTTGGACTCGGGCGACCCGCGCTGCACGAACCAGACGGTCGCGGTGATGAAGAGGAGGAACTGCAGGTACTCGGACTGCCAGTTCTCCGTGACGTCCACCCAGAACGCCGAGGAGAGCACGTACTGGCCGAGCGTCAGCGGCTTGAGGCCGGCGGAGCGCTGGTCCGCGTTGAACACGGCGACCCCGCTCACCGCCTGCGCGACGAGGGACGCGAGGAAGACGACCGCGAAGAACAGGCTGAGCGAGCTCGCGCGCAGGCCCCCGAGCACGCCGCCGGGCCCCTTCCCGGAGCCGGCGCTCACCGGTGCACCGCCGCGAGCACGAAGGTCAGCGCGAGGCCCGCGGCGACGAGCACGAGCGTCGCCCAGAACAGCAGCCGCGGGAGCCTCATGCCTCGACCTCGCAGTCGTAGGGCCGGCCCTCGCGCGGCGTGCAGCCGGCCGCGGTGACGACCCAGCCGTCACCCGAGACCGCGAGGAACAGCGTGTCGTCGGCCGTGACGACCTGGGCCTGGCGCCCCGCGACGTGGACGTCCTCGACGACGACACGGCCGGTCGCGACGAGGTCGGCGAGCGGCCCGTCGGGCGCGGTCACGGCCTGCGCGCACGGCTCGCCCGACTCCTCCGCGAGCGCGTCCGCGGCATCGGGGAGAAGGAGGGCGCACGCGGCGGCGCCGTCGCCCGCGACGACCGCGTCGCCGAGCGCGGAGACGACGTCCCGCGCGTCGTCCGGGCCGGGCCCGGCGCACCCCGCGACCGCCAGGACCGCGAGACCGGCGGGCACGAGGACCCGAACCGCGCGACGTCTCGCGGGCCGCACCCCCGGCGCCTCCGACCGGCCCGCCCTGCCAGCGCTGCGCACGTGACCTCCTCGGACGACACCGATGACATTCACCGGGTCCTGAGGCTCATGCTCGCCCGTCTGCCTGCGCCCGCAAGCCGGGCCGTCCTCGGGAGGGCCCCCCGGCGCTCAACCCCAGACGAGGCCGCGCGCCGGGTCCTCCAGGACGCGCGCGACGTCGGCCAGCACGCGCGCTCCGAGCTCGCCGTCGACGAGGCGGTGGTCGAAGCTCAGGGCGAGCTGCGTGACCCAGCGCTTCTTGATCTTCCCCTTGTGGACCCACGGCTGCTCGCGGATCGCGCCGAAGGCGAGTATCGCGGCCTCGCCCGGGTTGAGGATGGGCGTCCCCGTGTCGATGCCGAACACGCCGACGTTCGTGATGGTGATCGTGCCGTCGGACATGTCGGCGGGCGACGTGCGGCCCGCGCGCGCCGTGGCGGTGAGGTCCGCGATCTCGCCCGCGAGCCCGTGCAGGTCGAGGCGGTGCGCGTCCTTGATGTTCGGCACCACGAGACCGCGCGGCGTCGCGGCCGCGATGCCGAGGTTCACGTAGTGCTTGTAGACGATCTCCTGCGCCGCGTCGTCCCAGCTGGCGTTGATCTCCGGGTGCCGACGCACCGCGAGCAGGAGCGCCTTCGCCGTGACGAGCAGGGGCGTGACGCGCACGTCAGCGAACTCGCGGTCGTCGCGCAGGGTGCGCACGAGCCGCATGGTCCTCGTGACGTCGACCGTGTGGAACACCGTCACGTGCGGGGCGGTGAACGCGCTCGTGACCATCGCCTCGGCCGTGCGCTTGCGCACCGACTTCACGGGCACGCGCGTCTGGCGACCGTCCGGGGTGACGGCGCCGGACGCGAGCCAGGGCTGGTCGTCGTCGGCGTACGTCGCGAGCGGCTGCGCCTGCGCACGCTCGTGGTGGGCCTGCACGTCCTCGCGCGTGACGATGCCGCCCGGGCCGGTGCCCGCGACGCTCGCCAGGTCGACGCCGAGGTCCTTGGCGAGCTTGCGCACGGGCGGCTTCGCGAGGACCGGCAGGTGCACGTGGGCCGCGGGCGCGCTCGTCGGGGCCGCGGCGCGCGGTGCCGGCGGAGCGCTCGGGGCGGGGCGCGCGGCGGGCGCGGGG
>NZ_JAAFAN010000043.1:0-40919 GCF_010287905.1 Cellulosimicrobium composti | reverse complement strand
CCGGCGCCGCGCCGCCGCCGCCCCCCCCCCCTCCCCCGGCGCCGAGCCGGGGGTTGGTGGGTTTATCCCGTCGATAACGACAGCAACCCCGTGTTCGGCGGGAGGGAGTGGCGGTCAGCGGAAGCGGCGGCCCTCGTCGCGGCGGTAGGCGCCCACCGCGAGGGCGGCGAACAGCACCGTCCAGCCGAGCAGGACGAACCACGCGCCCCCGTACGCCGGCTCGCCGGTGAGCGCCTGGACGAGCAGGTCGCGGCCGGCTCGCGTCGGGGTGGCCATCGAGATCGTGTTCAGCCAGTCCGGGAAGAGGAACGGCGGGAGGAACAGGCCGCCGGCGAACGCGAGCGGGAACAGGATCACCTGCACCACCGGCAGCGCGGCCTTCGCCGACAGCGAGTACCCGATCGCCATGCCGAGCAGCACGAACGGCACGGACACCAGCAGGACGGTCCCGACGCCCGCGAGGAGCTGGCCCCACGTGACGCTCGCGTCGGTGAACAGCCACGCGATGAGGACGAGCGGCACGAGCCCGAACAGCGAGAACACGCCGCCGTTGAGCACGCGCGCGGCCATGCGCGGCGCGGGCCCCGCGGGGAGCGTGCGCACGAACGGGTCGAACGGCAGCTGGCGGTCCTCCGCGACGCCGAGCCCGTACGTGAACAGGCTCGCCGAGCAGATCGCGAACAGGCCGAGCGACGCCACGGCCATGGTCGCCGCGAGCGGGTCCTGCGCGACCTCCTTCTGCGGCACGACGAAGAAGAACATCGCGAGCGCCGGGAACAGGAGGTTGCCCAGCACGGCGACGGGTACGCGGACCGTCTCCAGGAACTGGTACTTCAGGTGCAGCCACGTCATCCGCAGCGGGCCGGGCAGCGCCGCGGCGGGCGCGCGGGGGGTCGTCGTGGTCATCGTGCTGATGCCTCCGTCGTCGGGGCCGCGCCGCGCGCGACCATCTGCTCGAACGCCTCCTCGAGGCTCGCGCCCCGGATCTCGAGGTCGTGGAAGTCGACGCCCGACGTGACGAGCTCGCGCACGAGCGCGTCGGCGTCGGGTGTGTAGAGCTCCTGGCGGCCGTCGCCGAGGCGGTCGGCCCGCACGACGCCGGGGCGGTCGCTCAGGTCGGCGGGCGACCCGACGACGACGCGCCGCAGCGACACGCGCCGCAGGATCGCGTCGAGCGAGTCGTCGGCCTTGACCACGCCCTGGTCGATGACGACGACCCGCTGCGCGAGGGCCTGCACCTCCTCGAGGTAGTGGCTCGTCAGCAGCACCGTCCCGCCGCCCGCGTGGTACGCGCGGATCGCGTCCCACAGCGCCTGGCGCGCGCTCACGTCGAGCCCGGTGGTCGGCTCGTCGAGCAGCACGACGCGCGGGCGCCCGACGAGCGAGAGCGCGACCGCGAGGCGGCGCTTCTGCCCGCCGGACATCGCCCCGGTCTGGCGCCGGGCGAGGTCGGCGAGGCCGAACTGGTCGAGCAGCTCGCCGGTCGGGACCGGGTTCGGGTAGTGCCCACCGACGAAGTCGACGACCTCGCGCACCTTGAGCGTCGCGGGCAGGCCGGTCTCCTGCGGCGTGAGGCCGAGGCCGACGCGGCTGCGCGCGTCGCGCGGGTCGCCGCCGAGCAGGCGGACCGTCCCGGCGTCGGGACGGCGCTGCCCGCTCACGAGGGACAGCAGGGTGGACTTCCCGGCACCGTTCGGGCCGAGGAGGCCGACGAGCTCGCCCGCCCCGACGCGCAGGGACACGTCGTCGAGCGCGACGACCTGCCCGAAGCGGCGGGTGACGTGGTCGACGGCGACGACCGGGCGGGAGGCGTCCGCGTCCGAGGGCGCGGTCTCGGGCCGGGCGGCCCGGGTGGGGCTCGTGCGCTGGGCGCTCATGCTCCAGCTCCTCTCAGGAGGGTGTTCAGTGCGGCCGTGTAGTCCTCGAACGCCGCGCGGCCGCGGGTCGTGAGGGCGAGGTAGGTCGCCGGCGTGCGACCCTCGTGCGTCTTGGTGACGGTGACGTAGCCCGCGTCCTCGAGCTTGCGCAGGTGGGTGGAGAGGTTCCCCGCCGTCATCCCCAGCAGCTTCTGGAGCTTGGGGAAGGACAGCTCGTCCCCGCTCCCGAGAGCCGCGAGCGTCGCGACGACGCGCAGCCGCGCGGGGGCGTGGATGACGGGGTCGAGCTCGGTCTCAGGCATCGACGGCTCCCGTCCGTCCGGCGAGCGCGGGCCCGTCGGCGAGCCGACGACGACGCAGGCGCAGGAGGTGCTCGATCCCCGCCATGACGAGGAACCCGCCGCCGCCCGCGAGCGCCATGACGAGGTACGTGTACGGCAGGCCCGCGAAGGTCGCGGCGCCGGCGGTGACGAGCATCCACACCCCGAGGACGAACAGCCCGCGGGAGTCGAACGCGACGGCGCAGCCGAGGTACAGGAGGCCCACGACGATGCTCGCGAGCGCGTTGCTCGCGAGCGCCATGACCTCCGGGGACGCGCCCGCGCGGGCGAGCCCGCCGAGGACGAACCCGTAGCACGCGAAGCCGAGCATCCACGACCACCCGTACATCGCGCCGGTCCGGGCGCTGACGCCCCGGGTGCCGGCGGTCCGCGCGACGGTGTGGACGATGGTGAGCACGGTCGCGGCCACGATGAGGCTGAAGAAGACCCAGAACGCCCACGGCTCCGGCTGCGCCCCGACGACCTGGCCGGCCCCGGAGCGGAGCCGCACGACGTCGGCGCCGTCGGCGATGCGCACCGCGCTCACCCACAGGCACAGGTAGCCGACGAGCCAGGCGACGCCCCACGCGAGGCACAGCAGCCGCGTGTCCGGCTCGGTCGCGTCGCGCGCCTGGTCCTGCTGCTCGCGGATCAGGCGGAGCGTCTCGGCGACGTCGAGCGCGCGCTCGTCCGGCTCGTCCGTCCCGGTGCGGGGGGCGTCGGCGTCGTCGGTCGTCATGATGAGCCTCTCGATGGTCTCGAAAACTACTTTGCGCTGCAAACCTGTTTGTAGGTTGACACACGAGCGCGCCGTCGCACAACCCCCTGTCCCGACGTCGGCCTCACCCGCGCGTGCAGCACACCGCGCATGCCCCTGCGCGGCGACAGCGTCGCGGTGACGCACGCTCGCGCCGCAACGGATAATGTGATAGCACTTTGCTATACACCCGACGCGCCCCGCGCCGCAGGAGAGGACGAGACCGTGACCGAGAGCGCAGCACCCCCGCAGGAGTCCGTCGGAGGCGAGCCGACCGGCCGTCCGGTCGGGCACGACGGCACGCGCGTCGACATCGTGGAGCGCCCTGCCTGGTCGCTCGGCGCCGGCGGCGCTGCGGCCGTCATCGCCCTGAGCGTCCTGCTGCTCGCCGGTGGTGCCGCGTCCGTCGTGGCCGCCGCGGCGGAGGTCGGGCCGGCCGGTCCGCTCGTCACGCTCGGCGTGCTGCTCTTCCTCCTGGGCGTGCTCGTGCCCACCGGGGTCGCCGTGATCAACCCGGGCGAGACCGTCGTCGTCCAGTTCTTCGGCCGCTACCTCGGCACCGTGCGCACCACGGGGCTCGTCGCGACCGTGCCGCTCAGCACGCGCCGCCGCGTGTCCGTGCGCGTGCGCAACTTCGAGACGAGCGAGCTCAAGGTCAACGACGCCGACGGCAACCCGATCAACATCGCCGCGATCGTCGTCTGGCAGGTCGCGGACACGGCGAAGGCGAGCTTCGCGGTCGAGGACTACACGGACTTCGTCCGCGTCCAGGCGGAGTCGGCGCTGCGCCACGTCGCGATGTCCCACCCGTACGACGACGCGGAGGCGGGCGAGCAGTCGCTGCGCGGCGCGACGGAGGTCGTGTCGGCGGAGATCGCCGCGGAGGTCGCGGCGCGCGTCGTCGTCGCGGGCGTCGAGGTCATCGAGGCGCGCATCTCCAACCTCGCGTACGCCCCCGAGATCGCCCAGGCGATGCTCCAGCGCCAGCAGGCGGGCGCGATCATCGCGGCGCGCTCGCGCATCGTCGAGGGTGCCGTGTCCATGGTCGAGGACGCGCTCGCGCGCCTCGAGGCCGAGGACGTCGTCGCGCTCGACGACGAGCGCCGCGCCACGATGGTCTCGAACCTCCTCGTCGTGCTGTGCGGGGACAGCCGGGTGACGCCCGTCGTCAACACGGGGTCCCTGTACCAGTGACCCCCGCCGGGCCCACGCCGCCCGACGAGCGTGACGCACCCGGCGACGGCGAGCAGCCATCGCCGGGCCGCGGCGTGCCCACCGCTGGTGACGCGCCCGGGGGCGAGGCGACCGCGCAGGGCGAGCGGCCGGCGTCGGGCGAGCGCCCGGCCGCGGGCACGGGCCGCGCGCAGCGACCGCAGCGCAAGTCGGTGCTCCTGCGCCTCGACCCCGCGGTGCACGACGCCCTCGCCCGCTGGGCCGGCGACGACCTGCGCAGCGTCAACGCGCAGATCGAGATGCTGCTGCGCCGCGCGCTCGACGACGCCGGCCGCCTCCCCCGCGACGTCCGCCCGCCCCGCCGCCCGGGCCGCCCGCCCCGCACCTGACCTCTCCCGCCGAACACGGGGTTGCTGTCGCCATCGGGCCGAGAACCACAGCCCCGTGCTCGCCGGCGAGGAGGCTCGTGCTCGGCGAACAGCCGACGTCCAGGCGGCGTCGAGGCCGCTCCCGGGGTGCGGTGCTATAACCGGACGGTGCCCGACCTGACCGCTCCCGGCTCCCCGGCCGCACCCGCGCCCGGCCCGACGACCGCCGCGCCCGGCTCGACCGCCGCCCCCGCGCGCGCCGCCGACGCCACCGATGTCACGCCCGCGCGCCCCGACCGCGCGACCCGGCGACGCATCGGCGCGGAGATCTGGATCGTGCTCGGGCTGAGCCTGGGCAAGTCGGCCGTCTACGCGATCATCAACATCGTCGCGCGGCTCACCGCCGGGACGCCGCTGCGCGACCAGTCGGCGAGCCTCAACGTCAGCCAGTCCGCGCGCCCCTACCTCGACCTCACGTACCAGCTCGTCGGGATCTTCTTCGCGGTGCTGCCCGTCGCGCTCGCGCTGTACCTGCTCAGCGCGCGCGGGCGCTCGGCCGTCCGCGCGATCGGGCTCGACGGGTCACGGCCCCTCAGGGACGTGGGGTGGGGATTCGCTCTCGCCGCGGCCATCGGCATCCCGGGCCTCGGGTTCTACCTCCTGGGCCGCGTCCTCGGCATCACGGTCGACGTCCAGGCCTCCGCGCTCAACGCCGCGTGGTGGACGGTGCCCGTGCTGGTCCTCGCCGCGCTCCAGAACGGCCTGCTCGAGGAGGTCGTCGCGGTCGGATACCTGTTCGAGCGCACGCGCGACCTCGGCTGGGGCCGCGTGAAGTTCGTCGTGTGGAGCTCGCTCCTGCGCGGGTCGTACCACCTGTACCAGGGCTTCGGGCCGTTCCTCGGGAACGTCGTCATGGGCGTCGTGTTCTCGTGGTTCTACACGTCCCGCTGGGGACGGCACCGCGTCATGCCGCTCGTCGTCGCGCACACGCTGCTCGACGTCGTCGCGTTCGTCGGGTACGCCCTGCTCCCCCTGGAGTGGAAGCAGTCCCTCGGCCTCGCGTGACCCCGCCCGGGCCGTCACCGGCCCGGGCGGGAACCGTCGGTCAGGCGCCGCGCAGGGCGCGCAGCTCCTCGCGGCGCTCGGCCTGGAGCACCGGGTCCGGGACGGGCAGCGACGCGAGCAGCCGGCGCGTGTACTCCTCGCGCGGGTCGCCCAGCACCTCCGCACCCGTCCCCTCCTCGACGAGCCGGCCCCGGTAGAGCACCGCGATGCGGTCGGCCAGCAGGTCCACGACCGCGAGGTCGTGCGAGACGAACAGGCTCGCGAACCCGAGCTCGCGCTGGAGCTCGGCGAACAGCTCGAGCACGCGCGCCTGCACGGAGACGTCGAGCGCGGACGTCGGCTCGTCGGCCACGAGCAGCTCCGGGTCGAGCGCGAGCGCCCGGGCGAGCGAGGCGCGCTGGCGCTGCCCGCCGGAGAGCTCGTGCGGGAACCGGTCGCCGTACGAGCGCGGGAGCTGGACGGCCTCCAGGAGCTCGTCGACCCGGCCGCGCGCCGCCTGGGGCGACTCCGCGCGCCCGTGCACGACGAGCGGCTCGGCGACGCAGTCGGCGATCGTGAGCAACGGGTTGAAGCTCGTCGCGGGGTCCTGGAACACGAAGCCGATGCGCGGGCGCACGGGGCGCAGGTCGCGCTCCTTGACGCCGTTCATCTCGACGCCGAGCACGCGCAGCGACCCGCCCGTGACCTTGGTGAGGCCGGCGACCGCGCGCGCGAACGTCGTCTTGCCCGAGCCGGACTCGCCCACGAGGCCGAGCACCTCGCCGGGGCGGATCGTCAGCGACACGTCGTCGACGGCGGTGAACCCCGGGCGGCGCAGGCGGCCCGGGTACGTGACGGTCAGCCCCTGCGCCGCGACGACGGGCTCGGCCTCCGCCCAGCCGTCCTCGCGGACCGACGCGCGGGCCACGGCGCGCGCGGTCCCCTCGCCGATGCGCGGCACGGACTCCAGCAGCGCCTTCGTGTACGCGGCCTGCGGCGCGGCGAACAGCTCGCGCGCGGTCGCCTGCTCCACGACCTTGCCCTGGTACATGACCGCGACGCGGTCCGCGAGGTCCGCGACGACGCCCATGTTGTGCGTGATGAGCACGATCGCGGTGCCGAACTCGTCGCGGCACCGGCGCAGGAGGTCGAGGATCTCCGCCTGCACGGTGACGTCGAGGGCCGTCGTCGGCTCGTCCGCGACGATGAGGCCCGGGTCGAGCACGAGCGCCATCGCGATGACGATGCGCTGCTTCTGCCCGCCGGAGAACTGGTGCGGGTAGTGGTCGACGCGCGTCTCCGGGTCGGGGATGCCGACGCGCCGCAGCACGTCGACCGCGCGCCGGCGCGCCTCGCGCCGCGACACCTTCCCGTGCGCCCGGATGCCCTCCATGATCTGCCAGCCCACCGTGTACACGGGGTTGAGCGCGGCGGACGGCTCCTGGAACACCATCGCCACGTCGGTGCCCCGCACCTGGCGCAGCCGCTCGCCCGCGAGCGAGACGACGTCGTGCTCCGCGGTCCCGGCCTTGTTCGTCAGCACGACGGCGCCGCGCGCCGTCGCGGTCGACGGCAGCAGGCCGAGGATCGTCTTGGCGGTCACGGTCTTGCCGGAGCCGGACTCGCCGACGACGGCGAGCACCTCGCCCGGCGCGACCTCCAGGTCGACGCCGTCGACCGCCCGGACCGAGCCGGCGTCGGTCGCGAACGACACCGCGAGGTCGCGGATCGTCACGACGGGGCGCGCGGCCCCGGCCGCGCGGGTCGTCTCGTCCGTCACGGCGCTCATCGCCGGTCCTCCGTCTCGTCGTGCGGTGCGCCGTCGCGCGGGTCGTCCGCGGCCCCGGCCGCCCGGCCGTCGAGCCCGACGGCGTCGGGGTCGGGCAGGGCGGGAGCCGCGGCGAGCTCGTCGGAGCGCGAGCCCGCGCCCTCGATCGCGTCGAGCCCGCCCGGGCCGGCGGTCAGCGTGCCGCCGGGGACGACCGACGTCTCCGCGACCTCGCCCGACACCTCGGCCGCGGCGCGCCGCGAGCGCAGGCGCGGGTCGGCGAGGTCGTTGAGGCTCTCCCCGACGAGCGTGATCCCGAGGACGACGAGCACGATCGCGAGGCCCGGGAAGAGCGCCGTCCACCAGATGCCGCTCGTCACGTCGGACACGGCCTTGTTGAGGTCGTAGCCCCACTCCGCGGCCGCCGTCGGCTCGATGCCGAACCCGAGGAAGCCCAGACCGGCGAGCGTGAGGATCGCCTCGGACGCGTTGAGCGTGACGATGAGCGGGAGGGTGCGGGTCGAGTTCCGCAGGACGTGGCGGAACATGATGCGCCGGTGCGGCGTGCCGAGCACGCGCGCCGAGTCGACGAACGCCTCGCCCTTGATCCGCACGACCTCCGCGCGCGTGACGCGGAAGTACTGCGGCACGAACACCACGGTGATGGACAGCGCGGCGGCGAGGATGCCGCCCCACATGCTCGACTGCCCGCCGGAGATGACGATCGCCATGAGGATCGCGAGGAGCAGGGACGGGAACGCGTAGATCGCGTCGCACACCACGACGAGGAGGCGGTCGGCCCACCCGCCGAAGTACCCGGACACGAGCCCGAGCAGCACGCCGAGGACGATCGACGCGAGGATCGCGACGACGATGACGAGCAGCGCGGTCTGCGCGCCCCAGATGACGCGCGACAGCACGTCGTACCCGCCGACGGTCGTGCCGAGCAGGTGCTCGGCCGACGGCGGCTGCTGGGCGCCGAACGGCCCGTCCGCCGAGCGGAGCTGGCTGTAGCCGTAGGGCGCGAGCACGGGCGCGAGCGCCGCGGTGAGCAGGAAGATCCCCGTGATGACGAGGCCCGCGACGAGCATGCCGCGCTGCAGGCCCACGCTCTGGCGGAGCTGGTGCACGACGGGCAGGCGCTTCCACCACGCGACGCGGCCGCGCTCGGGGACGACGACGGGGCCGGGGCTCCCGGTGCCCGGACCGGCCGGGACGACGGTCTCCGCGACCATGTCAGTACCTCACCCTCGGGTCGATGAGCGCCGCGATGATGTCGACGAGGAAGTTGGTCACCGCGACGATCACGGCCATGAGCACGACGATCCCCTGCACGGCGACGAAGTCGCGCGCCTGGAGGTACTCGGCGAGCTGGAACCCGAGGCCCTTCCACTCGAACGTCGTCTCGGTGAGGACGGCGCCCGCGAGGAGCATCGCGACCTGGAGCCCGATGACGGTGATGATCGGGATGAGCGCGGGGCGCCACGCGTGGGCGCGCACGAGGCGCGACTCGCGCACGCCGCGCGAGCGCGCCGCGACGACGTAGTCGGTGGAGAGCGTGCCGATGACGTTGGTGCGCACGAGGCGCAGGAACACGCCCGCGGTGAGCAGGCCGAGCGCGAGCGCGGGGAGCACGGCGTGCTCCAGGACGTCCCCGACGATCGCGGGGTCGCCCGTGCGGATCGCGTCGACCAGGTAGAAGCCCGTGGAGTCGTCGAGGAACTGCAGCTCGATCTCCGCGTCGGTCGACGCGCGCCCGGACACGGGCAGCCAACCGAGCCAGACCGAGAAGACGAGCTTGAGCATGAGACCGGCGAAGAAGACGGGCGTCGCGTACGCGAGGATCGCGGAGATGCGCAGCATCGCGTCGGGCACGCGGTCGCGCAGGTAGCCGGCGAGCATGCCCAGGGGGATGCCGACGACGAACGCGACGAGCAGCGCGTACGTCGCGAGCTCGAGCGTCGCGGCCCCGTACGTGGCGAGCACCTCGGTCACGGGCCGGTTGTCGCTGATCGTCGTGCCGAAGTCGCCGCGCACGATGCCGCCGAGGTACTCGAGGTACTGCACGAGGACCGGGCGGTCGTAGCCGGCCTCGTGGATGCGCTCGGCGAGCTGGTCGGGCGTGAGGCGGCCGCCGAGCGCGGCGGTGATCGGGTCGCCCGTGGCGCGCATGACCACGAAGACCGTGGTCACGAGGATGAAGACGGTGGGGAGGATGAGGAGCGCGCGGACCAGGACGTAGCTCCCGAGCCCGCCGCCGCCCCCGCGGCGCCGTCGTGGGCGGGGGGCCGCCGAGGCCGGGTCGGCCCCGGTGCTCTCGCCGACCGGCGTGCCGGTGGTGGTGGTCGTCATGTCGTCTCTTCGTCAGGTGCCCGGGCGCCGGTGTGCCGGCGCCGGACGTGCGGCGCCCGGCCCTCCCCGCGGGTCGCGCGAGGAGGGCCGGGCGGGGACGTCAG
This sequence comes from Cellulosimicrobium composti, assembly GCF_010287905.1. Taxonomy (NCBI): domain Bacteria; kingdom Bacillati; phylum Actinomycetota; class Actinomycetes; order Micrococcales; family Promicromonosporaceae; genus Cellulosimicrobium; species Cellulosimicrobium composti. The sequence continues at coordinate 31,156 of NZ_JAAFAN010000043.1, read as the reverse complement.
CCCTTGGACAGCGCCGCGTAGCGGAACTTGAAGGACGGGTCGAGCGTGTCCTCGGCCCCCTCCACGTCCGCACCGACGACCGCGACCTGCGCACCCTGGAGGTACGGCAGGGTCGACAGGTCGGCCGCGACCTTCGTCTGGATCTCCTCGATGAGCGCGGTGCGCTCGTCGGCGTCCGGCGTCGCCGCCTGCTGGAGGATCATGTCGTTGACCTCCTGGTTGGCGTAGTGGTTCACCAGGAAGTTCTCCGTGAGGAAGAACGGCGTGAGGTAGTTGTCGGCGTCCGAGTAGTCCGGGAACCAGCCGAGCTGGTAAGCCGGGTAGACGTCGGCGGTGCGCTCCTCCGCGTAGGTGACCCACTCGGTCGTCTGGAGGTTGACCGTGAACAGGCCGTCCTTCTCCAGCTGGTCCTTGATGAGCGCGTACTCGTCGGCCGACGACGGACCGTAGTGGTCGTTCGAGTACTGGAGGTTGAGCGTCACGGGCGTCTCGACGCCCGCGTCGGCCAGGAGCTGCTCCGCCTTGGCGGCGTCGGGCTTGCCCGCACCGTCGCCGTACATCTCCTTGAGCGGCTCGATCGCGCCGGTCAGGCCCGCCGGGACGTAGGAGAACAGCGGGGTGTACGTGCCCTTGTAGACCTGCTCGGAGAGCTCGTCGCGGTCGATGAGCGACGCGGCCGCCTGACGCACCGCGAGCGCCTTCGCCGGGTCCGCCTCGGGCGTCTTCGCGCCGTACGGCTGGGTGTCGAAGTTGAACGTGATGTAGCGGATCTCGCCACCGGGGCCGTCGACGACCTTGACGTCGTCGTTGCCGCGCAGGTCCTCGATGTCCGTCGCGGACAGGCTGCGCCACGCCACGTCGATCTTGCCCTGCTGGATCTCGAGCTTCATGTTCGACGCCTCGGCGAAGTACTTCACCGCGACCTTGTCGGTCTTCGCCGGGCCGAGCAGGCCCTCGTAGCCGTCGTACGCCTCGTAGGAGACGAGCTCGTTGAACTTGTAGCCCGTGATCGTGTACTGGCCGGCGAACGCGTTGCCGTCGACGATCTCCTGGTCGGGCGTGAGCGCGTCGGCCGCGAACACCTCCTCGTCGACGATCGGGCCCGCGGGGCTCGACAGGATCTGCGGGAAGAGCTGGTCGTTCTCGCTCTTGAGGTGGAAGACGACCGTCGTGTCGTCCGGCGTCTCGACGCTGTCGAGGTTGTAGAGCAGCGACGCCGGGCCGTTCGGGTCGTTGATCGCGATCTGGCGGTCGAACGTGAACTTCACGTCGGACGACGTGAGGTCGTTCCCGTTGGCCCACTTGAGGCCCGGCTTGAGCTTGACGGTGTACTCCGTCGGCGACGTGAACTCGGCCGACTCCGCGATGTCGGGCTCGACGTCGGGGCTGCCGTAGGGCGTGTTCAGCAGGAACGGGAAGACCTGGTTCATCACGGCGAACGAGCCGTTGTCGTACGAGCCGGCCGGGTCGAGCACCGTGACCTTGTCGGTCGTGCCGATGACGAGCGAGCCGCTCGCCGAGCTGCCGCCGTCGCCGCCGTCGCCCTCGCCGTCGTCCGAGCCCCCGCCGCATGCGGTCAGGGTCAGCGTCACCGCCGTGATGCCGGCGGCCGCGGCGAGGAGCCGCTTCCTGGACACCGCTGTCATGTGTCTACCTCTTTCGTGGGTTTCTCGGGGTGCGAGACACCGGTGGTGCGACGCTGCACGCACCAGGACCCCGACCTGTCGGCGGAGTGTCGTGATTTCTAGCACGACGAGATGTCGCGCCAGGGTCAGGATCGGTAAAAACCTGGACAGAACGCCAGTGTTGTTACCCGGTCGTAACTCTGCGCCCCGAGCAACGGTCGTGACGTGAGACACATCGTCGCGACGAACGGCGCAGGTGTAGAGTCCGCCCCTCTCCGGGCGGCCTCAGGAGTCCGCGGCCGGCACCGACGGGCCCGCCGGGTCCGCGCCGTCGGCGGCGGCACCGAGCACCGAGCCCCCCGTCACGACGACGCCCGCCGCGACGGCCTGCGCGCGCAGGTCGGCGAGCTCGCGCGCGACCGCCCGGACCGCGAACCCGGACACCACGTGGATCGCGCCCGTCACGAAGGCGTAGAGCGCGAACACGACGGTCACGAGGCGCAGCACGTCGAAGGAGTCGAGCGGGCGCGTGACGAGCAGGACCCCGAACAGCACCGAGACGATCCCGACCGCGAGCATCCACGCCCAGCCCAGGTCGCGGTTGCGCGCGAGCGCGGCAGCACCCGCGATCGTCGTGATGCCGAGCACGAGGACCCACACGGCCAGCACGTAGTAGACCGCGGTCGCGGTGAGGTCCGGCCACAGCGCCACGACCACGCCGAACACGACGTTGACGCCCGCCTGCGCGAGCCACCACGCGGACCCCACCTGCCGCCGGTGCACGAACCCCTGCACGGCGACCAGGACGCCGTCGGCCACGAGGAACGCGCCGAGCACGACGCGCAGCGTCCCCAGCCGCTCGAGCGGCTCGATCATGAGGAGGAGGCCCAGGACGACGAGAAGGGTCCCCCGGACCACCGGGAGCCACCACACCTTCCGGAACGGGTTGCGCTCCTGGCCGTCCTCGTCCGGCGTCGCGGGGTCGCCCGCGGCGGGACGCTCGGTCGTCGTGCCTCGTGCCATGCCGGCCTCCTGGGTGCTTCGCCCCATGCTAGGGAGGGCTTGCTCACACCCGCCCGCCGAACGGGCCGCCACGGACGTCCGGCACGCGGGCGAACGGGGCGAATCACCCGGAGGAACCGGCCAAATCCCGCGCCCGCCAGCACCCCCGCACCTAGACTCGCTCGCATGTCGTCCCCCGCGCCCGAGCCCTCCGCGCGCGACGCGTCCCACGTCGGCGCGGTCGTCGAGGTCGGCTCTCTCGCGAGCCAGGGACGCCCGGAACCGCGGCCGCAGACGGGCGCGCTCGAGGCGCTCCTCGCACCGCGGGACCGCGACGAGGAGGGCACCGTCCGCGTCGTCGACACGGCCGAGCCTCGCGTGCGCCACCCGGTCGACCTCGTCAACCTCGTGCTGTGCGCGGCGGGCGTCGTGGTCGTGCTGCTCATGACCGTCTACGCGCACGGCACGACGGCGGGCGTCGCGGAGGACGTGCGCAACTTCTCCGACCTGCTCGCGCGGATCCTGTTCGTCCCCGTCGCGGTGCTCGAGGGCCTCGTCACGCTCTTCGTGCCCATCGCGGTCCTCACCGAGCTCGGCATCCGACGGCTCGGCCGCCAGGTCGTCGAGTCCATCGTCGCCGCCGCCCTCGGGCTGCTCCTCGGCGTCCTCGTCGTGCTCGCGCTGCGCACGTGGGGCTCCGACGAGCTCGTGCGCGGCCTGTCGGTCTTCACGCAGGGCGAGTGGCGGCTCACCGTCCCCGGGTACGTCGCCGCGATCGGCGGCCTGCTCACGGCCGCCGGGACCCGGACCCGGCGCCGCACGGTCAAGTGGTCGTGGAACCTGCTGTTCGTCGCGATCGGCGTCGTGCTCGTCACGGGCCAGGTCTCGCTGCCGGGCATCATCATCACGCTGCTGCTCGGCCGCATCGCCGGGCTGGCGGTGCGCTACGTCTCGGGCGTGCGCAGCGAGCGCGCCTACGGCCCCGACCTCGTGGCGGGCGTCCGGCGCGCCGGCTTCTCCCCCACGGCGCTCGTGCGCGTCCGCGACGTCACCGACGACGAGGAGCTCGCCGAGGCCGCGGACGACCCCATCACCGAGGTCGACGCGGAGGGTCGCATCACCGCGGAGGTCCACGTCGGCGTCCTGCGCGCCCCCGGCGCCACGGACGACGCGGGCACGGTCCTCACCGCCGACGCCGCGCTCGCCGCGCAGCACCTGGGCACGCCCGCGGCGCCCGGCCGGGAGACGGCGGCCGGCCCGGCCGGGGCGCCGGCCGAGGACGACGCCCCGGACGCCCCGTCGGACCCGGCCGCCATCGCGCTCACGCGCGCGGGCGACAACCGCGTCTACGCGATGCTCACGGAGGACGGCGTGCGGCGGGACGTCGTCGTGCTCGACGGCGACCGGCAGGTCGTCGGTTCCCTCACCCGCCTCTGGCGATCCCTGCGCCTGCGCGGCAGCGAGGGACGTGCCGCGATCTCGCTGCGCGCCGCCGCGGAGCGCACCGCGCTGCTCTCCTACGCGGCACGCGCCGCGGGCGTGCGCACGCCGCGGCTGCTCGGCGTCGCCGAGTCGGAGGACTCGATGGTCCTGGTGCAGGAGCACGCGACCGGAGCCGTGTCGCTGCGCGACCTCCCTGTCGGCGACCTCACCGACTCCGTGCTCAACGAGGCGTGGCGCCAGCTCCGCCTCGCCCACTCCGCCGGGATCGCGCACCGCGCGCTGACGTCGGACGTCATGCTCGTCTCGCGCGAGCCCGCCACCGGGGCGCCGCAGGTCTGGCTGACGGGATGGGAGCAGGGCGACATCGCGTCGTCCGAGCTCGCGCGCCGCCTGGACCTCGCGCAGATGGTCGCGCTGCTCGCGCTGCGCGTCGGCGCGCGCCGCGCCGTGGAGTCCGCGGTGAGCGTGCTGCCCGACGACGACATCGCCGCGATCGGCCCCCTGCTCCAGTCCGTCGCGCTGCCGCCGAGCACGCGCGAGGAGATCCGGCAGGACAAGGAGCTGCTCAAGGCGCTGCGCGCCGCGCTCGTCGAGCGGCTGCCGGAGGCGGACGTCGACCCGCAGCGCATCACCCGCTTCGGTGCGCGCACGATCCTCACGCTCGTCCTCGTCATCGCGGCCGTCACGGCGCTCGTCACGTCGTTCAACTTCGACCAGATCGCGACCGCCGTCACGGAGGCCAACCCCTGGTTCGCCGTCCTGTCGTTCGCGCTCGGCGTCCTCACGTGGGTCGGGGCGGCGCTCACGCTCACCGCGTTCTCGCCCAAGCGCCTGCCGTTCTGGCGCGTCAACCTCACCCAGGCCGCGGGCTCCTACATCGCGCTCGCCGCGCCCGCGGGCATCGGCCCGGCCGCGCTCAACCTGCGCCTGCTCACCCGGCGCGGCATCTCGACGCCCATGGCCGTCGCGACCGTGGGCCTCGTGCAGGTGTCGCAGTTCGTCGTGACGATCCTCATCCTCGTCGTGCTGTCCGTCTTCACGGGCGAGGGCGGGCTCGTGCAGCTCCCGTCGACCACCGTCCTGCTCGCGATCGGGGGCGTCGCCCTGGCGGTCCTCGCCACGCTCCTCGTCCCCGCGGTGCGCACGTGGGCGCTCGCGAAGATCCGGCCGACGGTGCAGCAGGTGTGGCCTCGCCTGTCGGAGATGCTGGGGCAGCCGGGGCGTCTCGGGCTCGGCTTCGCGGGCAACATCGTCATGACGCTCGGGTACGTGCTCGCGTTCGACGCCGCGCTCGCCGCGTTCGGGCAGCAGCTCGACCTCGTGGACGTCGCCGTGATCTACCTGGTGGGCAACGCCGCCGGCGCCGCCGTCCCGACGCCGGGCGGCCTCGGCGCGATCGAGCTCGCGCTCATCGCCGGTCTGACCGCCGCGCAGGTCCCGCCCGCGATCGCGACGTCCGTCGCGATGCTCTTCCGTGTCGCGACGTACTGGGCGCGCATCCCGCTCGGGTGGTTCGCGATGCGCTACCTGCAGAAGACCGGCGACCTCTGACGGTCGTCGCCCCGGGGGCGGCTGCGGTGCTGGAGACGCCCTGCCCGCGCTCGGTAGGGTGGGAGCATGTCGAGCCCCGAGGCATCCACTCCGGGGGCTGCCGGTCACGCACCGTCAGCCCCGGACCGCTGAGCTCCTGACACCCTCCCGCCTGCCGCCGTGCGCGGCCGCGACGGGTGCCGCGCGCCCGGGCGCTGACCGTGGTGACGAGACGCCTCCCCGCTCGTCCTCTCACCTCGGAGCCCTCGATGACTCGTGCCCTGTACGTCCTCGCCCTGGCGGTCTTCGCCATGGGCACCTCGGAGTTCATGCTCGCCGGGCTCGTCCCGGACATCGCCGCCGACGTCGGCGTCCCGGTCGGGACGGCCGGCCTCCTCACCTCGGCGTTCGCCCTCGGCATGGTGGTGGGCGCACCGACCATGGCGGCGCTCACGCGTCGCCTGCCGGCGCGCGCCACGCTCCTCGGCTGTCTCGTCCTGTTCGCCCTCGCGCACGTCGTCGGCGCAGTCACGCCGAGCTTCGCGGTCCTCTTCACGACGCGCCTGGTCGCTGCCGTCGCCGACGCGGGGTTCCTCGCCGTCGCGCTCAGCACCGCGGCCACGCTCGTCGCCCCGGACCGGAAGGGTCGCGCCGTCGCCGTCCTCCTGTCCGGCACCACCGTCGCCATGGTCGCCGGCGTCCCGGCCGGCGCTCTCCTCGGCACCGCCACGGGGTGGCGCTCGACCTTCTGGGCGGTCGCGCTCGTGTGCGTCCCGGCGACGCTCGGGATCGCCCGGGGCATCCCCCGGGCGCGACGTGCCGACCACGCGTCCGTGCACGCGGTCGACGGGCCGTCGCTGCGCACGGAGCTCGCCGCGCTCGCGTCGCCGCGGCTGGTCCTGCCGATGGTGCTCGCCGCGCTCGTCAACACCGGCACGTTCGCGGCGCTCACGTTCCTGGCGCCGCTCGTCACCGACGTCGCGGGGCTGAGCCCGTGGTGGGTGGCGATCGCGCTCGTGCTCTTCGGCGTCGGCTCCTTCGTCGGGGTCACCGTCGCCGGGCGGGTGTCCGACCGCAGCCCGCGGGTCGTCGTCACGGTGGGCGGCGTGCTGCTGCTCCTGGGATGGGTCGCCACGGCAGCGTTCGCGGCGCACGCGGCCGCGCTGCTCGGCCTCGTCCTCGTCCAGGGCGCCCTGGGCTTCGCCGTCGGGAGCACCCTGATCACGCGCGTGCTCTACGCCGCGGCCCGGGCCCCGAGCATGGGCGGGTCCTACGCCACGGCGGCGCTCAACGTCGGAGCGGCCGCGGGGCCGGCGGTCGCGGCGGCGACCCTCGCCACGGGGCTCGGCGAGGTCGGACCGGTGTGGGTCGCCGCCGCGGCCACGGCGACGGCCCTGCTGCTGGCGGCGCCCCTGCTCCGCGTCGTCGCCCCCGCGCAGGCCGGGGCGGCGCGCTGAGCCGCGGACGCCGCCCGGGCGTCAGGCCTTCGGGGTCTCGGCGACCTGGACGTCGACGTGGTAGTTCGTGCCCTCGACGTCGGAGAGCGTGACGGTCGTGTCGTACACGGTGCCGGTCGCCGGGTCGGTGAGCTCGCACTCGACGACCTCACCGTCCACGAGGTCCACGGTGCCGTCGCCGCAGTCCACGTCGGCCTCGCCGATCTCGGCGAGCGCGCCCTCGGCGTCCTGCGCGATCTTCGAGGCGGGGACGGTGAGGTTCGCGCTCGCGCTGGCGGTGCACCCGGCGAGGGCGACCGCGCACAGTGCGGCCGCGGACGCGAGGACGATCGGACGGGTGGTGGTACGGCGCATGGTGCCCCCTGGGGTGGGTGTGGGTATGTGCGCCTCGATCCTCGCCGATCGCGGCCGCCCGGAGCCAGCCCGCGGGATGGGGACTCGTCCCCATCCCGCCCGCCGTGCGCCCCGTCCCGACGGCGTGCGGCGCGGGGACGTTGGACCCGGGACGGCGGGGGCGGCCCCCGATAGGCTCGCGGCGCACCCCGCGGCGCACGAGCGGCGGCACGGGTGCCGACGATGCTCGACGAGGTGAGGAGCCCGCAGGTGAGGATCGGTGTCCCCCGCGAGATGAGGGACGGGGAGCGGCTCGTCGCCGCGACCCCGCGCACGGTCGAGCGCCTGCGGGCGCTCGGGTACGAGGTCGTCGTCGAGCACGACGCCGGTGCGGGGGCCACGTTCTCCGACGCCGCCTACGAGGCGGCGGGCGCGACGGTCGGCGACGCGGCCACCGCGTGGGGCGCCGACGTCGTGACCGCGGTGAACGCGCCCACCGACGCGCAGGTGGCGCTCCTGCGCCCGGGCGCCACCCTCGTCGCGATGCTCGGCCCCGCGAACGACCCCGGCCTCGTCCAGCGCCTCGCGGACCACGGCGTCACCGCTCTCGCGCTCGACGCCGTGCCCCGCATCTCGCGCGCCCAGGCGCTCGACGTGCTGAGCACGCTCTCGAACGTCGCCGGGTACCGCGCCGTCGTCGAGGCCGCGGCCGAGTACGGCGGCATGTTCGCCGGGCAGGTCACCGCCGCGGGGAAGACGCCGCCCGCAAAGGTGTTCGTCATCGGCGGCGGCGTCGCGGGCCTCGCCGCGGTCGGCGCCGCCGCGAGCCTCGGCGCGCAGGTGCGGGCGTTCGACGTGCGCACGGAGGCCGCCGAGCAGATCGAGTCCATGGGCGGCACGGCCGTGCGCGAGCCCGCCGCGCAGCAGGGCATGTCCGCCGACGGCTACGCCAGGCCGCTCACGCCCGAGCAGGAGGCGGCGGCCCTCGCCGTGTACGCGCGGGAGGCCGCCGAGGCCGACGTCGTCGTCACGACGGCGCTCGTGCGCGGCCGCGCGCCGCGCACGCTCACGGCCGAGGCCGTGGCGGGGATGCGTCCGGGGAGCGTCGTCGTGGACCTCGCGGCCTCGGGCGGCGGCAACTGCGCGCTCACCGTGCCGGGCGAGCGCGTCGTCACCGCGAACGGCGTCGTGATCCTCGGCTGGACCGACCTCGCGGGCCGCCTGCCCCAGCACACGTCGCAGCTCCTCGGGACGAACGTCGTGCACCTGCTCGAGCTCCTCACGCCCGCGCGGGACGGGGCGCTCGTGCTCGACCTCGACGACCCCGTGCAGCGCGGCATGACGGTCGCGCGCGGCGGCGAGGTCCTGTGGCCGCCGCCGCCCGTCGCGGTGAGCGCCGCACCGTCCCCGGTGTCCTCGCCACCACCCGACCCGGCGGTCGACGCGGCCGAGCGGGAGCGCGCCGCCGCCGCGGCGGCCGAGGCCGCGACCCTGCGCCGACGCCGGCGGACGGTGGGCGCCGCGCTCGCCGCGGTCCTCGTGACGCTCGCGCTGTCGTTCGCCCCGCCGTCGCTCGTCGGGCACGTCACGGTCTTCACGCTCGCGGTGATCGTCGGGTACTACGTCATCTCGAACGTCACCCACTCGCTGCACACGCCGCTCATGGCCCAGACGAACGCGATCTCCGGGATCATCCTCGTCGGGGCGCTGCTGCAGATCGGGTCCGACGACTGGGTCGTCACGACGCTCGCCGTCCTCGCCGCGACCGTCGCGAGCATCAACATCTTCGGCGGGTTCCTCGTCGCGAACCGCATGATCCGCATGTTCCGCAAGGACGCGCCGGCGCGTCGGGTGGCCCGATGACCGCGACGTCCGTCGCCCAGGCGGTCTACGTCCTCGCCGCCGTGCTGTTCGTGCTCAGCCTCGCGGGGCTGTCGAAGCAGGAGTCCGCGCGCCGCGGCAACGTCCTCGGCATGGTCGGCATGGTCCTCGCGCTCGCCGCGACGATCGTCCTCGCGCTCGGCACGAGCGCGCGCCCCGTGCTCGTCACCGCGCTGCTCGTCGCGGTCGTGCTGCTCGTCGGCGCGGCGGTCGGCACGTGGCGCGCGCGGCGCGTCGAGATGACGCAGATGCCCGAGCTCATCGCGATCCTGCACAGCTTCGTCGGCGCCGCGGCCGTGCTCGTGGGCTTCAACTCCTACCTCACCGCGCACGCGGCCGGGGGCGACGACGTCGCGCACCTCGTCGAGGTCGCGCTCGGCGTGCTCGTGGGCGCGGTGACGTTCACGGGCTCGGTCGTCGCGTTCCTCAAGCTGTCGGGGCGCACGCGCTCGGCACCGCTCCAGCTCCCGGGCCGCAACCTGCTCAACCTCGCGGCGCTCGTCGCGAGCCTCGGGCTCGTCGCGTGGTTCGTCGTCGCGCCGTCGGTCTGGCCGCTGCTGCTGCTCACGGTCGTGTCCCTCGCGCTGGGCTGGCACCTCGTCGCGTCGATCGGCGGGGGCGACATGCCCGTCGTCGTGTCGATGCTCAACTCGTACTCCGGCTGGGCCGCGGCGGCGGCGGGCTTCATGCTCGGCAACGACCTGCTCATCGTCACGGGCGCGCTCGTCGGCTCGTCCGGTGCGATCCTCAGCTACATCATGTGCCGGGCCATGAACCGCTCGTTCGTGTCCGTCATCCTCGGCGGGTTCGGCGCCGAGGAGGGCGCGGCGCCCGCGGGCGGCGGCGACGTCGGGGTGGGCGAGCACCGCGAGACGACCGCGGACGACGTGGCCGCGCTGCTGCGCGACGCACGCAGCGTCGTCATCACCCCCGGCTACGGCATGGCCGTCGCCAAGGCTCAGTACCCGGTCGCCGAGCTCGTCGAGCTGCTGCGCGACGGCGGCACCCAGGTCCGCTTCGGGGTGCACCCGGTCGCGGGCCGCCTCCCCGGCCACATGAACGTCCTGCTCGCCGAGGCGCGCGTCCCGTACGACATCGTGCTGGAGATGGACGAGATCAACGACGACCTGGCAAGCACCGACGTCGTGCTCGTCATCGGGGCGAACGACACCGTCAACCCCGCGGCCCTCGACGACCCCGGGTCGCCCATCGCGGGGATGCCCGTGCTGCGCGTCTGGGAGGCGGGGCAGGTCGTGGTGTTCAAGCGGTCGATGGCCGCGGGCTACGCCGGGGTGCAGAACCCGCTGTTCTTCCGCGAGAACACCGCGATGCTGTTCGGCGACGCGAAGCAGCGGGTCGAGGACATCGTCGCGGCGCTGCGCGTCGGCTGACGTCCGCCGGCTCAGCCGAGCACGCGCTCGCGCTCGCGCGGCCGCCCGAAGGTCAGCGACGGCATGATCTCGAGCGACCCGTGGGCCGCGACGTAGTCCTTGAGGTCGCCGCGGAACACGACGCGGCCCGGGAGGTCGAGGAGCGTCTGCGGACGCACCTGCCAGCGCTCGACCCCGAGGTCGCACACCCCCGCGCCGTGCAGCACGTGGTAGACGAACTCCGAGCAGAAGAAGCGGTCCTCGGCCTCGTGGCCCCGGCCGAACCGCGCCCCGACGAGGCCGCGCACGTTGTAGGAGAAGGCGTGCGAGTCGAGCAGGAACTCGGTGATGCGCACCCGGATCGCCTCGTGCTGCTCGGGCGTCACCGGGACGGCGAGCACGACCCCGGGCACGACGTCCATGCCGCGGTACAGGCCGTCGTCGAACCGCTCGCGCCGGAAGCACCCGACGAACGGGTTCCCCGCCCGGCGGCGGCCGAAGCTGAACATGAGGTCGAGGCCCGGGTCGAGCGCCAGGGAGGAGTGCGTGAACTCGTCGCGCGTCGCCAGTGCGATCGTCCGGGACAGGACCGTTCGGCTGCGGGACAGGACGACGTAGACGTTCACGCGAGTGACCATACGATGCCGGAGCCCGCAAGCGGAACGGCCGGAGCGAGGCATTTGTCCGACCGGGCCGACGCTACCGTCCCGAGAGCCCGCTCGGCGCGCTGCGCGGGGCGGCTCACGCCCGGTTCCGGCGCAGCACCGCCTCGGCGTGCCGCAGGACCGGGCTGTCGACCATGCGACCCTCGTGCGTGAACACCGCGCCCGGGTTCGACGCCGCGGCGTCGAGGAGCGCGCGGGCGGCCGCGACCTCGTCGGGCGTCGGGGCGTACGCGGCCCGGATGACGGGCACGTGGCTCGGGTGGATGCACGCGGTCGCGGCGAAGCCCGACGCCACGGCGTCCTCCGCCTCGGCGCGCAGCCCGTCGAGGTCGCCGACGTCGAGGTGCACCGCGTCGACCGCGGCCTTCCCCACCGCCCCGGCCGCGAGGAGCACCGCGGCGCGCGCGTGCCGCGCCGCGTCCCGGTACGAGCCGTCGGGGCGGCGGCTCGACGTCCCGCCGAGCGACGCGACGAGGTCCTCCGCGCCCCACATCAGCGCCACCACCTCGGGACGGCGCGCGAGCTCGGGGGCCGCGAGGACGCCCGCCGCCGTCTCGCACAGGGCGAGGACCCGCACCCCGGGCAGCGTCGCCGCGAGCGCGCCGAGCGAGGCCAGCAGCTCCGGGCCGGCCTTGGCCACCATGACCGTGCGCAGGCGCGTGTCCGCGAGCGCCGCGACGTCGAGCGCGTGCTCGGGCGTGCCGACGGGGTTGACGCGCACCACGGTGCGCTGCGGGTCGAGCGTCGCGGACGCCTCGACGACCGCGCGCCGGGCCGCGTCCTTCGCGTGCGGGGCGACGGCGTCCTCCAGGTCGAGGATCACCGCGTCCGCGCGGTCGGCGGCCTTCGCGAAGCGGTCGGGTCGGTCGGCGGGGCAGAACAGCAGCGCCGGCCCGAGGTCGAACCCGCCCCCGGGCGCGGGGGCGTCCGCGAGGTGCGCGACGCCGTCGGTCACCACGCGCTCTCCTCGTCGCCGCGCTCCAGCACGGGCTCGTGCTCCGCGCCGGGGTCCGGCGCCGCCCCGGCCGCCCCATCGCCGTCGGGCGCGGACCCGGTGCGGCCGCTCGCGGCCTCGTGCGCCGCGCGCGTCCAGAAGAGCGCGGTGCGGACGGCCCGCGCCACGAGCACGCCGTCCTGGTTGAGCCCGCGGTGCTCGAGCGTCACGACGCCCTGCCCCGGCCGCGACGCCGACAGCCGCTTCTCGACGACCTCCGTCTCGGCGTAGAGCGTGTCGCCGTGGAACAGGGGCCTCGGGAACTCGACCTCGCGGAACCCGAGGTTCGCGACGATCGTGCCCTGCGTGATCTGCCCGACGGACAGCCCGACGACCGTGGAGAGCGTCATCATCGAGTTCACGAGCCGCTGCCCGAACGGCTGCGTCGCCGCCCACGCGGCGTCGAGGTGCAGCGCCTGGTGGTTCATGGTGAGCGTCGAGAAGACGACGTCGTCCGCCTCTGTGAGCGTGCGGCCCGGCCGGTGCCGGTACACCACGCCCGGCTCGAGCTCGTCGTAGTACAGGCCCCGCTGGACCACCTCGCGCATCCTGCTCCTCCCTCGTCCCTACCCCGTCGCCCTGACCCCTCGTCCGCCGAGAACGACCCTGCTCGCCGTCGAGCACGGGGTTGCTGCCGGAAATCGCCGGATGACGACAGCAACCCCGTGTTCGGCGCCGGGCCGGTTCAGCTCTCCAGTCCCAGGCTCCTCGCGATGACCATGAGCTGCACCTCGGTCGTGCCCTCGCCGACCTCGAGCACCTTCGCGTCGCGGTAGTGCCGCGCGACGGGGTTCTCGTTGAGGAACCCGTAGCCGCCGAAGATCTGCGACGCGTCGCGCGCGTTCGCCATCGCGGCCTCGCCGCCCACGAGCTTCGCGACCGACGCCTCGGCCTTGAACGGCTTGCCGCGCACGAGCTTCTGCGCGGCGTCGAGCCACGCGAGCCGCGCGGTGTGGACGCGCGCCTGCATGCGGGCGAGCGTGAACGCGACGTGCTGGTTCTCCCCGATCGACCGACCGAACACGACGCGCTCGCGCGCGTACCGCAGCGCCTCCTCGAGACAGCCCTGGGCGGCGCCCGTCGCGAGGGCGGCGAACGCGATGCGGCCCTCGTCGAGCGCGCGGAGGAAGTTCGCGTAGCCGCGGCCGCGCTCGCCGAGCAGGTTCCCGGCGGGCACGCGCACGCCGGTCAGCGTGAGGGGGTGCGTGTCGGAGGTGTGCCAGCCGACCTTGTCGTACGACGGCCCGACCTCGAACCCGGGCGTCCCCGCGGGCACGATGATGCTCGACAGCTCCTTGCGCACCTCGCCGTCGGGGCCGCGCGTCTCGCCCGTGACCGCCGTGATGGTCACCAGGCTCGTGATGGGCGTGCCGGAGTTGGTGATGAACTGCTTGGACCCGTCGATGACCCACTCGTCGCCGTCGAGCCGCGCGGTGGTGCGCGTGCCGCCCGCGTCGGAGCCGGCGTCGGCCTCGGTGAGCCCGAAGGCCGCGAGCGCCCGGCCCGCGAGCAGGTCGGGGAGCCACGTCTCCTGCTGCTCGCGCGAGCCGTGCCGGTAGATCGGGACGATCCCCAGCCCGACGCCCGCCTCCAGCGTCACCGCGATCGACTGGTCGACGCGCGCGAGCGCCTCGACCGCGAGGCACAACGACACGTAGTCCTGGCCCTGCCCCCCGACGTCCCGCGGGAACGGCAGCCCGAACAGCCCGAGCTCGCCCATCTGCGCGATGATCTCCATCGGCAGCCGGCGCTCGGTGTCGTACCGGTAGGCGGCCGGCGCGACGACGCTGTCGGCGAAGTCGCGCACCACCTGGCTGAGCTTCCTCTGCTCGTCGTCGAGCAGGACGTCGGCCTCGATCATGATGCTCCCTGGGTGTCGGGTTGCGGGACCGGGGCGGCGGGTTGTGCCGCGCCGGAGTCGTGGGGGTGGACGACGGCGACCACCTGGTCCCGGCGCACGAGGTCGCCGGGGCGCACGCGCACGCTCGCGACGCCGTCGTGCGGGGCGAGCAGCGGGTGCTCCATCTTCATGGCCTCGACCGTGACGAGGACCGACCCCGCGGTGACGGGATCGCCGTCCGCGACGGCCGTGACGACGGTGCCGGGCATCGCCGCGCGCACCTCGGGGTCCGTCGCGCCGGGCGCGTCGCCACGGGCCCGACGGCGCTCGGCCCGGACCCGCGCGGCCTGTGCGCTCCGGTCGGGCGCGGCCAGGGCGACCGTGCGCCCGTCGTGCCACAGCCACACGGTCGCGGGCTCGTCGGCGGCGGTCGGCTCGTCGAGCGCGAGCCGCACGCGCTCGCGCACGCCGTCGACGGTGAGCCACCACGCGTCCGCCCCCGCAGGGTCCGCCGCGAGGCCCGCCCGCACCTCGCGCACCGGGTGCTCCGAGGCGGTGGGCTCCCACCCGTCGTCGTGCGGCGCGGGGACCTGCACGACGGCGTCGCGCGCCGTCCCGGTCACCCGCACCTCGTGCGCCGCCCCGGCCGCGTCGACGAGCACGACCCGCCGCGCCGCCGCCGGCCCGTTGAGCCGCCACCCGTCCCCGGCGCGCCACGGGTCGTCACCCGCCGCACTGCCGACCATGCGGTTACCGCCCGTCCCGCCGTCAGGACGAGCCACAACCCCATGCTCGGCGACGAAGAGTGCCGCGGCCACAAGCTCGACCCACCCCGCGGCGGGCGGAACCACCGCGCCGGACTCGGCCCCCGACGCCTCGGCACCGGCGACGAGCCGGTCGATGAGTCCCGTGTCGAGGCGACCGGCGCGGACGTCGGGGGCCGCGAGCAGGCCGCGCAGGAACGCCGCGTTCGTCTCGACGCCCAGCACGACGGTCCGCGCGAGCAGCGCGTCGAGCCGGTCGACGGCCTCCTCGCGCGTCTCGCCCCAGGCGACGGCCTTCGCGAGCAGGGGGTCGAACTGCCCGCCGACGACGGTCCCGGTCCCGATGCCGGAGTCGAGCCGCAGCGGCGAGGCGTCGGGCCCGGCGGGGACGCCGCCGTCGTCGTACCGCAGCACGCGACCGGTGGCGGGGAGGAACCCGCGCTCGGGCGCCTCGGCGTAGAGGCGGGCCTCGACGGCGTGGCCGCGGAGCACGACGTCGTCCTGCGCGATCCCGAGGGGCTCCCCGGCGGCGACGCGGAGCTGGAGCTCGACGAGGTCGAGGCCGGTGACCATCTCGGTGACGGGGTGCTCGACCTGGAGGCGCGTGTTCATCTCGATGAAGAAGAACTCGTCGGGGGCCGCGTCGGGGACGAGGAACTCGACGGTCCCCGCGCCGACGTACCCGACGGAGCGCGCGACCTCGCACGCGGCCGCACCCATCTCGGCGCGCCGCGCGGGCGTCAGCAGGGGCGACGGCGCCTCCTCGACGACCTTCTGGTGGCGGCGCTGGAGGGAGCACTCGCGCTCGCCGAGGTGCACGACGTTCCCGTGCGCGTCGGCGAGCACCTGGACCTCGACGTGCCGGGGCGCCTCGACGAGCCGTTCGAGCAGGAGGGTGTCGTCGCCGAACGACGACGCGGCGACGCGGCGGGCGGACGCGAGCGCGCCGGGCAGGTCGTCGGCCTCGCGGACGACGACCATGCCCTTGCCCCCGCCGCCGGCGGACGGCTTGACGAGGAGCGGGTACCCGACGTCGTCGGCGGCGGCGACGAGGTCGTCGTCGGACATCCCGGGCGCGCCCGCGCCGGGCACGACGGGGACGCCGCGCGCGGCGACGATGCCCTTGGCGGCGAGCTTGTCGGCCATCGCCTCCATCGCCGCCGGCCCGGGGCCGACGAACGCGATCCCGGCGCGCTCGCACGCGCGGGCGAGCGCGGGGTTCTCGGAGAGGAACCCGTAGCCGGGGTGGACGGCCTCGGCGCCGGTCGCGACGGCGGCGGCGACGACGGCGTCGACGTCGAGGTAGGCGCGGAGCTGGTCGCCCGCGCCGGTCCCGTTCGCGAGCCGGACGGCGACGTCGGCCTCGCGCACGTGGCGCGCGTCGGCGTCGGCGTCGGAGAAGACGGCGACGGCCCGCACGCCGAGGCGCCGGAGCGTGCCGACGACGCGGCACGCGATCTCGCCGCGGTTCGCGACGAGGACCGTGCGGAAGGTCCCGGCGGACGGGTCGTGGGGGGTCATGCGCCTCACATCCGGAAGAGCCCGAACCGGTCCCCGGTCCAGGTGTCGGCGAGGGGCGTGCGCGCGCACACGCCGAGGGCGAGGCCGAGCACGCGGCGCGTGTCGGCGGGGTCGATGACGCCGTCGTCCCACAGGCGGGCGGTCGCGTAGTAGGGGCTGCCGTGCTCGTCGTAGTCGGCGCGGATGCCCGCGGAGAACGCGGCCTCCTCGTCGGGGTCCCACGTCTGGCCGCGCGCGGCGAGCTGGTCGCGCTTGACGGTCGAGAGCACGGACGCGGCCTGCGGCCCGCCCATGACGGAGATCCGGCTCGCGGGCCAGGACCACAGGAAGCGTGGGGAGTACGCGCGCCCGCACATCGAGTAGTTGCCCGCGCCGAACGACCCGCCGACGATCACGGTGAGCTTGGGGACGCGCGTCGTCGCGACGGCGGTGACCATCTTCGCGCCGTCCTTCGCGATGCCGCCCGCCTCGGCGTCGGTGCCGACCATGAAACCGGAGATGTTCTGCAGGAACAGCAGCGGGATGCCGCGCTGGTCGCAGAGCTCGACGAAGTGCGCGCCCTTGAGCGCGGACGCGGAGAACAGCACGCCCTGGTTGGCGAGGATGCCGACCGGGTGCCCGTGGATGCGCGCGAACCCGGTGACGAGCGTGTCGCCGTACTCGCGCTTGTACTCGTCGAACCGGCTCCCGTCGACGAGCCGCGCGATGATCTCGCGCGGGTCGTACGGCGCCTGGACGTCCGTCGGGACGGCAGCGTACAGATCGTTTCCATGCCCCTGTACGACGGCGGGAGGCTCGCTCGGCACGACGTCCCACGCGGGCTCCGGGTCGGGCGGGAGCGTCGCGACGATGCGGCGCACGGTGTCGAGCGCGTCCTCGTCGTCGTCCGCGAGGTGGTCGACGACGCCGCTGCGGCGCGCGTGCAGCTCGCCGCCGCCCAGTTCCTCCGCGGTGACGACCTCCCCGATCGCGGCCTTCACGAGCGGCGGCCCGCCGAGGAAGATCGTGCCCTGGCCGCGCACGATGACGGTCTCGTCGCTCATCGCCGGCACGTACGCGCCGCCGGCCGTGCACGACCCGAGCACCGCGGAGATCTGCGCGACGCCCGCGGCCGAGAGCCGGGCCTGGTGGTAGAAGATCCGGCCGAAGTGGTCGCGGTCGGGGAACACCTCGGCCTGCCGGGGCAGGAACGCGCCGCCCGAGTCGACGAGGTACACGCACGGCAGCCGGTTCTCGAGCGCGATCTCCTGCGCGCGCAGGTGCTTCTTCACCGTGAGCGGGTGGTACGTGCCGCCCTTCACGGTCGCGTCGTTGCACACGACCATGACCTGCCGGCCGCTCACGAGGCCGATCCCGGCGACGACGCCCGCCGCCGGCCACGCGCCGTCGTCCACGCCGTACCCGGCGAGCGGCGCGATCTCGAGGAACGGGCTGCCCTCGTCGAGCAGCCGGTCGACACGGTCGCGCGGGAGCAGCTTGCCGCGCGCGACGTGCCGGTCGCGCGACGACGCCGGGCCGCCGAGCGCGACGGTCGCGGTGCGCTCGCGCAGCGCGTCCGCGAGCGCCCGCTGCGCGGCGTCGTTGGCGCACGCGGCGTCCGAGCGCGGGTCGACGGCGGTCGTCAGCACGGTCATCCGGTCACCTCGTTCCCCCGGCCCGTGCCGGGTGCGGCGCCGACGAGCGCGAGCGCCGGGTCCTCCAGCAGCGCGCCCAGGTCGGCGAGGAAGCGCGCCCCCTGCTCGCCGTCGACGACGCGGTGGTCGAACGACAGGCTCAGCGTGACGACGTCACGCAGCGCGACCTCGCCGTCGTGCTCCCACGGGCGACGGCGCACCGCGCCGAGGCCGAGGATCGCGGCCTCGCCCGGCACGAGGATGGGCGTGCCGGCGTCGACCCCGAAGACCCCGACGTTGGTGATCGAGATCGTCCCGCCCGTGAGTCGCTCGGGCGTCGTGCGGCCCTCGCGCGCGGTCGTCGTGAGGTCGGTCAGCGCCGCGGCGAGGCCGGGCAGGTCGAGGTCCTGGGCGTCCGGCACGTTCGGGACGACGAGGCCGCGGTCCGTCGCGACCGCGATGCCGAGGTTCACCCGGCGGTGCCGCACGATCTCGGCGGAGCCGTCGGGGAGGTCGCGCCACGCGCTGTTGAGCTCGGGGTGCCGCGGCAGCGCGAGGCACAGGGCGCGGGCCGCGAGCGCGAGGACGGTGATCCGCGCGCCGCGCGCGAGGCGGTGCGTGCGCAGGCGGTCGAGCAGCTCGACGCTGCGCGTCACGTCGACCGTGAGGAACACGGTCGCGTGCGGCGCGGTGAACGCGCTCGTCACCATCGCCGCCGCGGTGTGCTTGCGCACCCCGCGCACCGGCACGACCTCCGCGTCGGGCGCACCGAGCAGCCCCGCGTCGCCCGGGGCCGGGGTCTGCGCACCGCCGGGCGGGACCGCCGGAGCCCCGGACGGCACCGCCGGGGCGGGCGCGGCGAGCGCCGCCGCCGCGGGCGGGGCGGTCGTCGTGGCGGCCGGGGCCGCGCCGCGCGCCGGGCGCACGACGTCGCGGTGGCAGCTCACCGCGGCGAGGACGTCCTCGCGCGTGATGAGCCCCTCGCGACCGGTGCCCTCGACGCGGTCGATCCGCACGCCGAGCTT
The DNA here is from genome assembly GCF_010287905.1 of Cellulosimicrobium composti. NCBI lineage: Bacteria > Bacillati > Actinomycetota > Actinomycetes > Micrococcales > Promicromonosporaceae > Cellulosimicrobium > Cellulosimicrobium composti. Next base: position 12,093 of record NZ_JAAFAN010000043.1, on the reverse strand, counting down.
CTTCGCGAGGGCACGCACGGGCGGGGTCGACCGCGGACGCTCGCCCGTCGTGCGGGTGGGCGCGCCGGACGTCGCCCCCGCGCCCCCCGGACCGTGCGTGTCGTGGTCGAGCACGGCGGTCGAGGTCACGCGCCGTGGAACCTGGGTCTCACCGGCCGCCCGGCGCGGCCGACGCGCGGGTCGGCCCACCCGGTCCGGGCGGGCGCCGTACCCGACGAGGTTCGGCTCCGGTCCGTCGTCGGACGCGGGCTCCGCGGCCCGGGGTGCCGGCGGCGCCGGCGTCTCGTCCGGGACGGCCGGAGCGGCGCCCGACGCGGGGGCGGCACCGTTCGGGGTCGCGGCGCCGTCGTCGACCTCGAACGTCACGAGCGGCTCGCCGACGCTCACGGTCTGGCCCTCCTCGGCGTGCAGCGACGCGACGACGCCCGCGTACGGGGAGGGCAGGTCGACGAGCGCCTTGGCCGTCTCGACCTCGGCGATCACCTGGTTGAGCTCGACGCGGTCTCCCGCGTGCACGTGCCAGCTCACGATGTCGGACTCGGTGAGGCCCTCGCCGAGGTCGGGGAGGCGGAACTCGCGCAGCGCCGTCATCGGGCCACCGCCTCGACGGGACGCGCGTCCGCCGCACCGGACCGGGGCGCGGCCGGGGCCGTCGGCACGAACGGCTCGACCCGGCCCAGCACGCGGTCGACGCCGTCGAGGATGCGGTCGAGGTCCGGCAGGTAGTGGCCCTCGAGCTTCGCGGGCGGGTACGGCATGCCGTGCCCGGTGACGCGGACCGGCGCGGCCTCCAGGTACTCGAAGCAGCGGTCGGTCACGGTCGCGGCGATCTCCGCGCCGAGCCCGGCCTGCCGCGGCGCCTCGTGCGTCACGACGACGCGGCCCGTCTTCCGGACCGACGCCGCCACGGTGTCGTGGTCGATCGGCGAGAGCGAGCGCAGGTCGATCACCTCGACGGACACGCCGTCGTCGGACGCGGCGACCGCGGCGTCGAGCGCCGTCCCGACCAGGCCGCCCCACGTGACGAGCGTGACGTCGGTCCCCTCGCGCACGACGCGCGCCCGGTCCAGGGGCAGCGGGTCGACGGGGTCGAGGTCGACCTCGCCCTTGAGGTGGTAGCGCCGCTTGGGCTCGAAGAAGATCACCGGGTCGTCGCACGCGACGGCCTGGCGCAGCACGGTGTACGCGTCCTGCGGGTTCGCGACGGACACGACGCGCAGCCCGGCCGTGTGCGCGAACAGCGCCTCGGGCGACTCCGAGTGGTGCTCGGCCGCCCCGATGCCGCCGCCCACGGGGATGCGGATCGTGATCGGCAGGCGCACCTTCCCGCCGGTGCGTGCGTGCATCTTCGCGAGCTGGGACAGGATCTGGTCGAACGCGACGAACACGAAGCCGTCGAACTGGATCTCGCACACCGGGCGGTACCCGCGGTAGGCGAGCCCGACGGCCGTCCCGATGATCCCCGACTCCGCGAGCGGCGTGTCGAGCACCCGCCGCTCCCCGAACTCCGCCTGGAGGCCGTCGGTCACGCGGTAGACGCCGCCGAGCCGGCCGACGTCCTCGCCCATGACGACGACGCGGTCGTCGTCCGTCATCGCGCGGTACAGCCCGGCGCCGAGGGCCTTGGCGAGCGTGAGGGTCTGGCCGGTCATCGCGCCACCCCCGTCGTCGCGCCGGTGCCCGACGCCGCCCGGTCGCCCGGCGCACCCGGCCCGCCCGCGCCGTCGTCCCCCGGCCCGTCGTCGTCGCCGAACGACGCGAGGTAGTGCGCGTACTCGGCGCGCTCGCGCTCGAGCGCGTGGTGCGGCTCGGCGTACACGTGGTCGAAGAGCGACAGGGGCGGCGGGTCGGCGAGCGCGACGCACCCGGCGCGCAGCTCGGCGGCCGCGTCGTCGGCGACGCCCCGCACGCGCGCGGCCTCGGCGTCGTCGAGCACCCCGACGGACCGCAGGTACGCCTCGTACCGCGCGATCGGGTCGCGCCCGGTCCACTCCTCGACCTCGGCCGCGTCGCGGTAGCGCTGAGGGTCGTCGGCGGTGGTGTGCGGGCCCATGCGGTAGGTGACGGCCTCGATCAAGGTCGGGCCGCCGTCGCGCCGCGCCCGGTCGACGGCGGCGCGCGTCACGGCGAGGACCGCGAGCACGTCGTTGCCGTCCACGCGCACGCCCGGCATGCCGAAGCCCCGCGCGCGCTCGGCGAGGGGGACGCGCGACTGGAGCGCGACGGGCTCGGAGATCGCCCACTGGTTGTTCTGGCAGAAGAACACGACCGGGGAGCGGTACGTGGAGGAGAAGACGAACGCCTCGTTGACGTCGCCCTGGCTCATCGCGCCGTCGCCGAAGTACGCGACGCCGACGGGCAGGCCCGCGCCCGCGTCGACCCGTCCCGCGTCGACGTCGAGGTGCACGCCCATCGCCCACCCGGTCGCGTGCAGCGCCTGCGCGCCGATGATGACCTGCGGCGACGCCATGTTGATCGCGTACGGGTCCCACCCGGAGACCGCGACGCCGCGCCACACGCGCACGAGGTCGACGAGCGCCGCGCCGCGGACGCGCGCGACGGCGTGCTCGCGGTAGGAGGAGAAGACGAAGTCGTCGTCGCGCAGCGCGCGCGCCGAGCCGACCTGGGCCGCCTCCTGGCCGAGCAGCGGGGGCCACAGCGCGAGCTCGCCCTGCCGCTGGAGCGCCGTCGCCTCCGCGTCCACGCGGCGCGCGACGACCATGTCCTCGTAGAGGCGCACGAGGGTCGCGCGGGCCGCGGTGCGTGCCGCCTCGTCGGCGGCCGTGGGGTCGAGGTCCGCGAGCCAGCGGTCGAGCCCGGGCTCGGGGCGTCGGGCGCCCTGCTCGTCGAGCAGGCGCAGCGTCGGCGTCGCGGGGGCCTCCGGTTCCTGCCGCGGAGGGGCCTCCTTGCGCACGTCGCGCACCACGTTCTTCCGGTCTGCTCGTGCGTCGCGCGGGGTTGCCGCCCGGTGACCGTCGTACGCCTTCGGCGGGGTTGCCGCCGTCGGTCCGGTCCGCACCGCAGGTTCGCTGGGCATCGTCGCCACCTCACCTCGGGGAGCCGGTCCTCTCCGTCGAGGACCGAGGTAGGGCGAACGTAACCCGCGGCGCGCACATGGCTCCACCGACGTCCGACGCACCGTGCACTGTGATCGCGGTCACTCGGCTAGGGTGAGCAGCATGCACAGCGCCGACGCTGTCGACCTCGACCTCCTGCTCGCCCTCGCCGACGACCCGCGGGCCACGATCGTCGCGCTCGCCGACCGCCTGCGCCTCTCGCGCAACACGGTCGCCGCGCGGCTCGCGCGCCTGGAGGCCGAGGGCGCGTTCCTCGACCTGGACCGGCGCATCGACCCGCACGTGCTCGGGCACCCGCTCACCGCGTTCGTCGAGGTGCAGCTCCGGCAGAAGGAGCTCGCGCGCATCGTCGAGGACCTCGCGCGCATCCCCGAGGTCGTGCAGGCGTTCGGGCGCAGCGGGACGGCGGACCTGCGCGTCACCGTCGCGTGCCGCGACACGGACCACCTGTTCCGCATCGACGCCGCGATCCTCGCGATCGACGGCGTCGAGCGCACCGAGACGTCGCTCTCGATGGGCGAGCTCATCCCCTTCCGCCTGCGCCCCCTCATCGAGCAGCAGCGCCGCACCCGATAACGTCGACCGGGACAACCGTCGACGCCAGGGGAGAGGACCGTGGGGGATCTGTTCCGCACCGCCAGGAGAGGGACGTACGAGGAGTTCGTGGCCGTGCACGAGCCGGCCCGCGCGAACGTGGCGGACAGCACCGGCTCCACGCTGCTGCACGCGGCGCTGGCCAACAAGCCGCCCGAGCGGGCCCGGATCGCGGGGAGGTTGCTCGACGACGGGGCGGACGCCGCGGCGGTGACGCGCGCCGGCGCCACGACGGCGCACGTGCTGCTCGGCAGCGCGCGGCTCGACGCGGCGACGGACGCACCCCTCCTGCGCCGGCTGCTCGACGGCGGCTGCGACCCGAACCGCTCGCACGAGCGGTTCGGCACGCCGCTCATGACGCTGGCGCGCCAGCTGACGTTCACGGACGCCGAGCTCGCGCCGTTCTACGACGTGCTCCTCGACGCCCCGGGGCTCGACCCGCTCGCGCCCCCGCCGCCCGAGCGGTCGACGCTCGAGGCCGTGACGCTCCTCGGGGAGCAGCGCGCCGACCTCGCGCGCCGGCTGACCGACCTGCTCCACGAGCGGGCCGCGACCGAGGGAGCGGCCGCGGGCACCCCGGCGGTCGCGGACCGCGCGGCGGCGCTGGCCGTCGCCGCGGGGGTGCTCGCCGAGCTCGAGCGCGACCTGGGGCGTCCGCTCGCGCTCTGGGAGGGCGACCCCGACGTCGAGCCCGTCGCCGACCACGGCGACGTCTGGGTGGTCATGTGGAACTCGGTCGACTACCTGCGCAGCAAGGACTTCTCCGAGCAGGTGCTCATGGGGCCGGTGGTCGTCCCCAAGGACGGCCGCCCGTGGTTCGTGCCGCCCACCGCGTACCCCACCGAGGAGGCGCTCGACAGGTGGCGCCGGGGCGCCCTGTGACCAGGGGCCGCCCCGGCGCCCGCGCGACGAGCCGTCAGGCCGAGAACGCGGCGTACGGGACGGTCGTCGTGCTCGACGTCTCCGTGCCCTCGACGACCGCCGTCGCGACGACGGTCACCTCGCCCGCCGGGACGTCGGCCCTCCGCGCGGAGAACGACTGGTAGGCGTTCTGCCCGGGCGCCACGCCCGCGAACGACCTCTCGCCGTAGGGCGTCGTGACCGTGAGGTCGACCGGCTCGTCGCCCGCGTTGAGGACGCGCACCGCGACGGCCGCCGTGCCCGCGAACGCGCGCGTCGTCGCCGTCACCTCGACCGTCGGCGTCGCCCACGGCCCGAGGTCGCGCATCGGCTCCCCGCCGTGCGCGGGCACGACGCGGCGGTCCTCGCCGTCGACCCGCACGCGCACGGGCGCGGCGCTCGGCGCACGGTCGGCGACGACGTCGTAGGACACGACCTGCCCGTCGCGCCACTCGACGCTCACCTCGTACCCGCCGCGCGCCCGCAGCCCGGTGAACGACCCCTCGGCCGCCCACTCGGCGGGCAGCGCGGGCAGCAGGTGCAGCACGCCGTCGTGGCTCTGGAGCAGCATCTCCGCGACGGCACCGGTGATCCCGAAGTTGCCGTCCATCTGGAACGGCGGGTGGTTGGCGAAGAGGTTGGGCAGCGTGTTGAACCGCAGCAGGCCGCGCAGCATGAAGCGCGCGCGCTCCGCGTCGCCGAGGCGCGCGAACAGGGCCGCGCGCCACGGCCACGTCCACGACCGCCGCGAGTCGCCCGAGACGGTGGCCTCGCTGAAGGGCACGCCCTCGCGCTCGCCGCAGCGCGCCTTGAGCGAGACGAGCGCGGCGGCGCGCAGCTCGGGCGTCGACGCCGTGATCTGCCGCCCGGGGTAGACGGCGAACAGGTGGGACGTGTGCCGGTGCAGGTCGTTCGGGTCGTCCCGGTCGGTCTGCCACTCCTGGAGCTGGCCCCACCGCCCGACCTTGTTCGGCGCGAGCCGCGCCTGCATGTCCGCGACGCGCGCACGGTACTCCGGGTCCGCACCGAGCGCGGCCGCGCAGTCGAGGTAGTTCTGGAACAGGTCCCACACGATCTGCTGGTCGTGCATGACGCCGTCCTCGCGGGGCCCGTGCTCGGGCGACCAGCCGTCCGGCGAGACGAGGGTGCCGTCGGGGAGCTCCTTGAGCCGGTCCTCCCAGAACTCGCAGATCTCCTTGATCATCGGGTAGGCCGTCGCCTCGAGGAACTCGCGGTCCTGGGTGAACGCCCAGTGCTCGTAGAGGTGCTGCGCGTACCAGGCGCTCGCGACGGTGTTCCACTCCCACGCGTTGCCGCCGAAGATGCTCTGCGACGTGCGCGCGGTCCAGCCGCGCACGTCCTGCCCGAACGCGTTGCGCGTCGCCACGCGGCTCGGCACCGCGACCTGCTCGACGAACGCCGCGAGCGCCTCGTGGGACTCGGGGAGGTTCGTCGTCTCGGCGCCCCAGTAGTTCATCTGGACGTTGATGTTGGTGTGGTAGTCCGACGCCCACGGCGGCTGGTTCGAGTCGTTCCACAGCCCCTGGAGGTTCGCGGGGAGGCCGCCCGGGCGCGAGGAGCTGAGGAGCAGGTAGCGCCCGTAGTCGAAGAGCGACTGCTCGAGCGCCGGGTCGGAGCCGCCCGCGGCGTAGCGCGCGAGGCGGCGCGCGGTGGGCAGGGCGAGGACGTCGGCGGGCGACGTCCCCCACCGCACAGTGGCGCGCGACATGAGCGCGCCGACCTGCGCGACGTGCTCGGTGCGCAGGTCCTCGAACGACCGCGCCGCCGCCGCGTCGAGGGACGCCGCGAGCCGCGGCACCGGGTCCTCGCCGCGCCAGCCGTGCGCGGCGCTCATCCGGTAGTCCGTGCGGGCGTCGAGCACGAGCACGAGCGTCGACGCGCCCGCGACGCGCAGGCCGGCGCCCGCCGCGGTGACCTCGCCGTCGGTGTGCGCGACGCGCACCTCGGCCGCGTGGCGCAGCTCGTTCGCCATCTCGCCCGCGAACGCGAGGCTCCGCGCCGCGGCGTCCGCGGTCGTCGGGGCGCCCTCCTGCGCCGACGTGAGCGTGAGGTCCACGGTGAGCCCGTCCGCGGCGTCGGTCGTGTACCGCAGCACCACGACGTCGGCCGCGCGGCTCGCGAACGTCTCGCGCAGCACCGTGCCGGCGGTGGTCGTGAACGACGTGCTGTGCACGCCGACGGCCGTGTCGAGCGCGCGGCGGTACCCCACGACGGCGCGGCGCGTGCGCGAGTCGAATCCGGTGCCGGTGAGCGCGACGCCCGCGACCTCGAACGCGCCGGGCGACGTGATCGTCAGCCGGTACAGCGCGTACGCGACGGTGTTCGCGACGGTGAACGCGCGCTCGCCGCCGCGCGGCCCGGACGCGACGTCGGTGCGCGCGTCGAGCGTCGTCCACGTGGCGCCGTCGTTCGAGGCCTCGAACCGCCACGAGCGCGGGTCGAGGTCGGCCCCGGCGGACGTCGTCGTGAGGGCGTACCCCGTGAGGGCGCGCGCCGCGGGGAGCTCGACCTGCCAGCTCGCGGCCGCCCCGGCGTCGGCGACGCGCCACGCCGTGGCCGGGTCGCCGTCGACGCTGCGGACCAGCCCGCCGTCCGCCTCGCCCGCGTGCCCGCTCGGGGACGACACGTAGACGGCGTCGCCCTGCGCGAGGTCGACGTCGCCGAGGGAGACCTCCGCGACCTGGAAGTGGCTGACGCCCGGCTTCGGCGCGAAGTCGACCCGGTAGAACCGGTACGCGCCGGGGTTCGCGATCGTGAACGTCGTGCGCTGCTGCCGCTGCTCGAACGGTCCCCGCGAGCGGGTGTCGAGCGTGGTCCACGTCGTCCCGTCGAGCGAGCCGAGCACGGTCCAGTCCTGCGGGTCGCGCTCGGGCACGTCGTTCGCGCTCGTCAGGCTGTACGTCGAGACGACGCGCGGCGCGGGGAGCTCGGCCTGCCACAGCACGTGCGGCGGCGGCTCGATGATGCACCACTTCGTGGCGCTGCTGCCGTCGTAGGTCTGCGCGACCGTCTCGTTCGACGCCGAGTCCTGGTACGGGCCGCCGGGCGCGGTGACGACGGGCCGCCCGCCGAACGTGACGCGCAGCCGGCCGAAGTCGCGGTAGGAGCCGAAGCCGCGCACGCCCAGGTCGTACGCGCCGTCGGGCTGGCCGGCGAGCGCGTTGTCGTAGTCGTTGAGCCCGCCCCACAGGCTGTTCTCGTTGAGCTGGACGAGGTCCTCGTCCGGGTGGCCGAAGAGCATCGCGCCGAGGCGGCCGTTGCCGACGGGCAGGGCCTGCGACGACCAGTCCGTCGCCGGGGTCGAGTACCACAGCGCGCGGGGCGAGAGCTCGGGGAGCGGGACGGGCGCGCGGCGCGCGGCGGGTGCGGTGGCAGTGGCCGCGGCGGCCGGGGCGGGGGCGAGCAGGTCGGCGAGGAACGGGACGGCGGCGGCGAGGCCGCCGAGCTGGAGCGCGCGGCGGCGCGGGACCTCGCGGTCGAGCAGGCGGTCGACAGGCATGGAACCTCCAGAGCATCAATGATCTAGTGTTTCGCGCGCACTGCCGGATGCCGCGTCGTTGATGAGCATCATGACGCATGATAGATCAGATGTATATCCGCCTCGTCGGGGGCGGCGTGCTCAGCGGAGGTCGCGCAGGTACGACGCCGCGCCCCCGGAGGCCGCGATCCGGCGCTCGGAGTACGTCGCGATGATGAGCAGCAGGCCACCCGCCGCGGCGAGCGTGAGCATCCACGGCCCCGCGGAGATGCGTGTGCCGAGCTGGGACACGAACACCACGAGGATCTCGACCGGCAGCACCGCGACGCCGAGCAGGAACGGCGCGGCGAGGTGGGCACGCGTGCCGACGAGCACCGCGGCGAGCGCGAGCACGACGACGAGGACCGCGCGCCACGTGCGCGCGTCGGTGTACGTCGCGAGGACCGACGGCCCGACGACCGCGAGCAGCCCGGGCGCGAGCGTGCGCCACGACCCGGCGAACCCGACGGGCCACGCCGCGAGCGACGGCGGCGCGCTCCGGACCGCGCCGTCCGGCCCGGCACCCGCACCCGCACCCGCACCCGCACCCGCACCCGACGCACCGTCGCCCGCCGGCGCGCCGCCCCCTCCCGCGCCACGTGCCGTCGTGCCCGCCGCGAGCGCGAGGTAGCCCGCGACGAGGAGACCGGCGCCGAGCGGGAGCGAGAAGACCTCGACGCGCAGCTCGCGCGGTGACCACGCGCCGATCGCCGCGGCGAGCGCGAGGAGCCACGTGCACCACGCGGGCGGGAGGTCGTGCACGCCGCGGACGGCGCGCCGCACCCCGACCACGAGGAGCACGAGCAGCGCGACCTCGACGGCCCACACGGTTGCGATGGCGCCCCAGACCGGGCGCACGTTCGCGACGGCCCCGGCCACCACGAGCACGGCAGCGGGCGCCACGGCCCAGCGGCGGACGGTACCGGCCGCGCGAGCGGGTGCGACCCGGGCCGCGACGAGGCCCGCGCCGAGCGCGACGCCGCCCGCGGCGAGCGCCCACGCCAGCCCGACGGCGAAGACCGCTCCCCCGCCCACGACGTGCGCGACGTGCAGCGACTCGACCGTCCCGGCGGTCGCGGCGAGGACGCCCGCCACGGCGAGGCGCAGCGCGGCGGCGGCCCGCCACCCGCCCCCGGCGGGCGTGCCGCGCCCGAGCAGCGCGGCGCCCACGACGGCCCCCGCGCCGGCCACGACGAGGACCGACGCGCGCACGTCCCCGGCGCGCGCGGCCGCCCCCAGGACGAGCACGGACGGCACGACGAGCAGCACGAGGCCCGCCGCGACGAGCTCCCACCAGCGGCGCGCCCGGCGCGCGAGCAGAGCCCCCGTGACGACGGCGGCGAGCGCCGGCGGCGCGGTGTACGCCTCGACGAGGCCGACCTCGGTGGCCGCGAGCGCCGTCCACAGCGCGGCGGTCGCGAGGCCCGCGGTGAGCCACCACTCCCCGCGCCGGTCGGGCTCGCGCGCGGCGAGGCCCGTGCCCGCGGCGAGCACGAGCAGCACCGCGACCGCGACGGCGGGGCCCGCGGCCGGGCGGCCGAACGCGAGCCCGACGGCGATCGCCCCGGTCACCCCGGCGCTCGCCTCGACGGGCACGCGGCCCGCCGCCAGGTCGAGCCGTGCGGTCACGGGGCGCGCCACGGCGAGCGCGGCGGCCACGAGGACGGCGACCACGGGCAGCACGACGGGCGACCCGCTGCCGGGGAGCACGACGGCGCCGGCGCTCACGACGGCGACCGACGCCGTCGGCAGGACGAGCGCCGCGGCGAGCCCCCGCAGCGCGGTGGTGCTCCCGGGGCGCCGGGACGCGACGAGCACGGCCTCGAGCGCGAGCATCGCGGCGCACGCGCCGACGGACCACGCGCTGCGCTCGTCGACGACCGTGAGGACACCCAGGCCGAACGGGACGGCCGTCACGCCGAGCACCGCCCGCCACGTGTCGCGCTCGACGCGCGGCACGAGCGTCACCGCGAGCGCGACGAGGGACGCGACCCCGGACACCGTGCACAGGACCGCGACGATCGGGAGCCCGGCCCAGGCGAGGGTCGTGCCGAGCACGAGCAGCACGTAGGCGTACGCGGTCCCGACCAGCGCGGCGTGCAGGCCGCGCGGCGCGGCGGCTCGGGCGGCCAGGAGGAGAACCCCCACCACGAGCGCGCCCACGGTGGCGGTCGGCCGCGCGACCCACGACCCCGCGACGAGGAGCACGACGGCCGCTCCCGCGCCCGCGACCGCCGCGGTGCGCCACGCGCGACGCTCCGCCCGGCCGACCGGCAGGACGTGGTGCCGGACGGCGGCGCGCGCGCCGGGCACGCGCCGCGTGAGGGGCCGCAGCGCGCGCCCGGCCCCGCGCCGGACCGCGCGCACGGTGGCGCCGGGGTCGTGGGCGGACGCCGCGACGGGTCGCGCGGTCGCGACGACGAGCGCGCCGGCGAGGACCGCGAGGAGGGCGAGCGACGTGACGCCCGCGAGGCGTGGGTCCAGGACGAGCGCGAGCACGAGGACGAGGACCAGCCACGGGGCGAGCACGCGACCGGTGCGCACGACCGGGGCCGCGCCGAGGCGGACCGCCCCGGCGGCGAGCGGGACCGTCCCCGCGGCGAGCGGGACGGGGCGCGGCGTGCGCAGCGCGAGGCGAGCCCCGACCGCGAGGACGACGATCCCGGCGAGCAGCCCGACGAGCGTGCCGTCGAGCAGCGCGGCACCGGACGCCCCCGGCGTCATGCCCTCGCCGGTCGCCGCGACGACGCCGACGCCGAGCGGCGCGTCGGTGAGCACGACGGGGGTGCCCGCGGTCGCGGTGACGAGCACCTCGACCGCGCGCAGGCCGGCGACCGCGACGGCGGGGGTCGCGGCGGCGAGCGCGACGACGGCACCGCTGAGCAGCGCGTCCGACCGCCCGACCACGGACGCACCGGACGCGCGCGCCCCGCGGGGCGCCGTGACCGCGAGGAGCGCGAGCCACGCCGCGGCGGCGAGCGCGGGCACGAGACCGATCCAGGCGACCTCGCCGCCGGTGCCGAGCAGCGCGCCCGCGAGGACCGCCGCCGCACCGCCGATCGCGTACCAGCGCCGCTCGCGCGTCGCGTGGCGCAGCAGGGTCGCGACGAGCGCGCCCCCGAGCGCGACGAGGGCGGCGCCCGACCCCGCCGGGAGCCCCGGCGGGCCGGGCACGGCGAGCCCGACGAGCACGGCGAGGGGGACGGCCGTCGTCCGTACGACGCCGAGCACGGCCCGCTCGGCGGTGAGCGCGCTGCCGACGCGCGCCCCCGCCTTCTCGGCGACGGGCCGGGCCGGCGTGGTGAGGCAGGCCGTCGCGAGCAGCGCGACCGCCCACCCCCACACGGCCTGCGCGGCGGGCGCGGCGAGCAGGGGGACGAGCGGTCCGAGCACGACGGCGCTCGTCAGCCACGCCCGCACGCGCGCCCGGGCGCCCACGACCCCGAGCACGGCGACGACGACGGCGACCAGGGCGGCGCGCGCGAGGGCCGCACCCGCGGCGTCGAGCGGCCACGCCTGCAGCACGAGCTCGACGTCGACGACCGCGAGCACGACCGCGAGCGCCGCGACCGCCTCGGCCGACGAGCGCAGGCCGCGCGACCGCAGGAGCACCGCGGCGCCGACGGTGAGCGCCGTGACGACCCCGGTGACGAGGGCGCGCAGGCCGAGGTCGTCGGCGAACGTGAAGAACACGAACACGACCGCCGCGACCGCGAGCAGCCCCGCGCCCGCCCCGGCGAGGACCGGCTGGAGCCCGACCGACCGGGTCTCGGCCGCGCGACCCGGCGCTCCGGCGGTGCGCGGCACGGACGCGACGGCGCCCGGGGCCCGCGCGGGCACGACGGCCGGGGCCGGACCGCCCGGTGCGGGTCGTGCGGCCGTCGGACCGGGGGCCGGCGCGGATCGGGGACCGCCGGGCCCCGGCGCCACCGGCCGGGGTCCCGGCCCAGGTCGCCGCCCGGGTGTGACGGGCGGAGCTCCCGG
>NZ_JAAFAN010000042.1:0-41049 GCF_010287905.1 Cellulosimicrobium composti | reverse complement strand
GGGCACCCCGGCCGGGGCGCTCACCGGTGCCCAGGCGGTCTGCCGGACGGCCGGCTGGCCACCGGGCGCGCCCCCGACCACCCCCGACGGCTGCCCGGCCTGCGGCGCGCTGCCCGAGCCGTCAGAGGGTGGAAATGCCATTGAGAACACTCTCCAAGACGCTCAGGGACAGGCCCGAGTGGTTGCTGCCGTGACCCGTGTGGACGTTGAGCGGGGTCGACGTGTGGACGGTGATGTAGTTGTCCTCCTGCAGGTCCGCGACGAGCACCTTCGTCACGCCGAGCGGCAGGCGCAGGAGCGCGGAGAGCTCGGCGATCGAGACGTACGTGTGCGCGGCGTGCTGGAGGATCGAGCGCTTCTCGGGCGGGAGCCCGAAGCTGTTCACGGCGCCCGGCATGACCTCGACGAGCGCCTCGAGCGGGAGGTCGGACGTGGCGGACCGGACGCGACCGCCGGTGACCGCGTACGGGCGGACCGTCGCCGCCTCGTACCCGTCGTGGGCGCCCATGCTGCCGAAAGGTACGTTCGTCATCGATCAGTCCTCATCCCACCGGGGCTCGCGTCGCGCCGTCGACGGGAAGGCTACCCCGCATCTCCGAGATGAGCTGCGGCGTCAGGGTCGCCTCGGTGCGCGAGACCAGGAGCGCCATCTCGTAGCCGATGAGGCCGATGTCGCAGTTGGCCTCGGCGACGACGCCCAGCACCGACCCGTTCGACACGTTCATGAGGAACAGGAAGCCGTTGTCCATCTCGATGATGGCCTGGCGGACGTTCCCCCCGTTGAGCTGGCGGGCCGCACCGCGGGTGAGGCTCGACATGCCCGAGACGATCGCCGCCAGCTGGTCACCGCTCGTGCGGTCCAGCTGGTCGGACATCGCCATGAGCAGGCCGTCCGCCGACACCACGAGCGTGTGCCGGCTGCCCGGGACGGTACGCACGAAGTTGTCGAGCAGCCACCCGAAGTTCGTTGCCTCGGTGCTGAGCGCGTTCACTCTTCCTCCTCGTCAGTTGCCGCAGACGGCAGTGGGTTACCGCGCCTGGGGCGCTGAATCAGGGACATAATCCACGGCCTGGGGGTCCCACGTCGAACTCGTCTCGTCCTGCCCCTCGACGCGGCCGCGCGCCGTCGCCGACTGGAACGCCGACAGACGGGCCCGCAGCTGCTCCGGGTCGCGGTCGATCCGCGCCGTGAAGCGGTCCACGTAGCCCTCGCGCTCCTCGCCGCGCGAGCGCCGGGCGAGACCCGACGCCGTCGTCGCGTCGACCTTGAGGGGCTGGTAGATGCCGTCGTTCGAGTCCGCCAAGGTCGCTTCCTGGAAGTCGGTGCTGCCCTGCAGCAGGGTGGACATCTCCTCGTACAGCACCGCGGACGCCATCCAGTCCGACCGCGCCTCGACCGAGTCGCTGATGTACCCGGGCTCCAGAGGCTCGAGCGTCTCCGACACCGGCCGGCGCACCAGCGGGCTCGGCGGACCGTAGCCGGCCGGCTCCGTGGCGTCGGCCGGCTCCGGCGCCCAGGAGTCGCGCGCAGGGGCGGGCTCGCGCCCGGCCTCCGACGGCGCGACGTCGGGAGCGTAGGCCTGCTCCGGCGCCGCGTAGGACGGCTCGTACGACGGCTGCGGCGCGGCGGGCGCCTCGGTCGCGGAGTAGGCGGTCTCGAGCGGGGCGTACGCGGCCTCGTGCGACGCGGGGACCTGCTCCTCGGCCGGCGTCGTCGGCGGGGCGAACGACGCCGCGGGCGCGGGCTGGTCGGCGCGCGGCGCGAACGCCGAGGTGCGTGCGGGGGCCGCGGGCTCCTGCGGTGCGACGGGGATCGACGGCGCGACCGGGGCCGCCGTGGGCGTCGCCGCCGCAGCGGGGGCCGCCGGTGCGGGTGCCGACGGTGCGGGTGCCGACGGTCCTGCGGGTGCGGGCGCCGTCGCAGCGGGGGCCGCGGACGCGGACGTGCCGGCGGGACGCGCCTGGGGCGTCGCCGTCGTCCGCGGACGGCGGCCGAAGAGCCCGCGCTTGCGCGCCTGGCTCTCGCGCAGCGACCGACGCGTCGGGAGGTCCGCCATGAGCTCCTCGAAGCGCGGCAGCGCCTCGAACGTCAGCTCTGCCGGGATGTCCTCGGCCGGAGCCGCGGCGTTCGCGCTCTCGACGACCGGGACATCCTCCGCGGGCCGGGCCTCCGGAGCGGCCGGGGCGGACACGGCGGGCGCACGCTCGGCGAGCGGGACGCGCGCGACGGTCGCCTCCTCCGCGGGCTCGGCCGGGACCGGCGGCACGACGCGCGTCGCGTCCAGGGACTCGTCGCCCACGGACGACGGCGCCCAGGTGTCCGCGGCCTGCGCGGGCGCCCAGGACTGCTCGGCCGGCTGCTCGGGCGCCGCGGGGGGCTGCTCGGCCGCGACGGCAGGCTGCTCGGGAGCCCACGCCTGCTCCGGGGCCCAGGCCTGCGCCTCCGGCGCCGGCCAGGCCTGCGCGACCGGCTCCTCTGCCGGGGCGGGCTGCGGGCTCCACGCGTCCTGCGGGACCGGCGCGGAGCCGGTCGGGACCTCGGTCACGAGAGGGATGTCCGTGGCGGTCACGTCCGGGGCGGCCGGCAGCTCGACCGGGTTCTCCGCCGGGCGGTCGCCCATCGGGCGGAAGCTCGAGAACAGCGCGCTGCGCGTGCTCACGTCGAGCACCGGGATCTCGGCGGAGACCGGCTCGACCGGCGTGGCGGCCGGGCGCGCACGGCTCGGGAGCGCCGAGCCGGCGTCGGCGACCTCGGCGGGCGGGGTCCACGCCTCGTCGGCCGCGGGGAGCTGGTCCGGCAGCGCGGGGGTCGCGAGCGGCGGCAGGACGATCGCGCCGGTCTGCGGGCCGGACGCGAACGACGCGCTCGGCGCCGCGGCGGCCGGGTCGACCGTGCGCGAGCGACGGCGGGGCATGCCCGTCTGCGTCGTGCCGTCGGTCAGCGCGTCGATGTCGACCGGCACGGCCGCGGGAGCCTCGGGCTCGACCGCGGGGAAGGAGGCCGTCGCCGCGGGCGCCGCGAACGGGGCCGGTGCCTCGGGCGCGGGGAGCGCAGGCGCGGCCGCCGGGCCCGCGAGCTGCTGCGCGGCGGCCTGCGTGCTCGTCTCGAGCGGGTCGGTCGGCTGCGGGAGCGGGACGCTCGAGTCCGGGACGAAGAGGACGGCCGGGAACGACACGACGACCTCGGTGCCCTGCTCGTCGCCGCCGGCGCTGAAGCGGACCTTCGCGCCGAGGCGGTCCGCGAGGCGGCCGACGACGAAGAGACCCAGGCGCTGCGCGCCGACGACGTCCGACGCGGCGTGCGTCGCGACCTTCCGGTTCGCGTCCGCGATCTCCTCGGGCGTCATCCCGAGGCCGTGGTCGCGGACCGTGACGTAGACGAAGTTCTCGTCCCGCCCGGTCGTGACCTCGACAGGCGTGTGCGGCTCCGAGAACATCGTCGCGTTCTCGAGGAGCTCGGCGAGCAGGTGCGCGGCGTTGAGCGCGTTGTGCCCGAGCATGAGCGGGTCGACCACGAGGTTGAGGCGCACGCGGTCGTACAGCTCGATCTCCGACGACGCCGTACGGATGACGTCGGAGGCCGGCATGGGCTGGCGCACGCGACGGCCGGAGTCGATGCCCGCGAGGACGAGGAGCGACTCGGCGTTGCGGCGCATTCGCGTCGCGAGGTGGTCGAGGCGGAAGAGGTTGGACAGCGTGCCCGCGTCCTCCTCGGAGCGCTCGAGGTCGTCGAGGAACGCGAGCTGGCGGTTGAGGAGCACCTGGTCGCGGCGGGCGACGTTGACGAACATCTCGGCGATCGAGCCGCGCAGCGCGGCCTGCTCGCGGGCGACACGGATCGTCGTCTCGTTCACGTCGTTGAACGCGGTCGCGAGCTGGCCGACCTCGTCCGTGGACTCCACGGCGATCGGCGCCAGGTCGATGCCCGGACCCTGACCCGGGACGGCGACCTGCTCGACGAGCTTCGGGAGCTGGTCGCGGACGTCCTCGGCCGCGTCCGTGAGGCGGCGCAGCGGGTTGACGATCGCGCGGGCGATGAGGCCCGCGACGAGGACGGAGAGGATGACGGCGGCCAGGGTCACGAGGATCGTCACGACCGCGCGGGTCGTCGCGGCGGCGGCGAGGTCCGACGCCTTCTTCTCGGTCTCGACGCGGACCGCGTCACGCACCGGGGCCGTCTGGTCGCGGTCGGCCTGCGAGAGCGCCGGCCACTCGGCCGCCTGGCTCGCGGGGGTCGCACCGGGGCGCGAGCCCATGAGGTTCTGGCGGATCTGGTTGTACGTCGCCGTCGCGGTCTCGAGGCGGAGCTCGCCGGGGAGCTGGCGCACCGCGGTCTGCGTGCGCTTGGCGAGCTCGTCACCGGTCGTCACGAGGACGGCGGCCTGCTGGTTGGTCGCGATGCTCTCCTGGCCCACCTGCGCGGCCTGGAGCACCGCGCCGGCCACCGGCTGCTCGAGCGCCTGCTGGGCGAGCAGCTCGTCGAGGAGCACGTACGTGTCGAGGTACTGCGCGAGGCCGCGGTCGGGCGTCGTGTCGGCCAGCGTGCGAGGCACCTCGAGCGCGTCGTCGATGAGGTTCCCGTACAGCGAGTTGCGCTGCAGCTGGCCGAGGCCGGAGCGGTCGATGGCCTGGCGGACCGACTGCAGGTCCGAACGGTCGGCGATCGTGTCGGCCAGGGCCTCGCGCACGCGGGGATCGAGCGCCGACGTGTCGAGCCGCTCGTACGCGCGGTCGCGCACGTCGAGCGCCTTGTCGGTCTTCTCGCGCTGCGCCATCATCTGCGCCTCGGCGTCCTCGGTCGCGCCCCGCGCGTCGAGGAAGGCGTACGTGCGCTCGGCCGCGATCTCGGTCCCCGCGACGTCCTGCGCGGCGAGCGCCGCGACGAGCGCGCTCGTCTGGCTCGCGTCGCGCGCCGTCGAGATGGCCTGCGCGGAGATGATCGCGGCGGCCGCGAAGAGGACGAGGACAGGCACCGCGAGGGCCGCAAGGATCTTCCCGCGAACGCTCAACCTGCGGAGCATACGAACCTGCCTCCATCACCCTGGTCCACCCGGTTCGGCAGCGCGGTCGGCGCGCGGCAGCGGCGCCTCCCGGGCTCCGGTCCCCGGTCGTGCGTACTAACTATCGGTGCACATCTCCCGGACACCTAATCCGTGAGCAGCACGGCCACGCGTGCCGTTCCCCACGGCGCCCCCGTCGGCGAACCGGCGCCCCCCGGGCCGCCCGCGTAGTCTCGGCGATGTGCGAGGCGTCACGATATCGGGCCCCGGTGGCCCTGAGAAACTAACGGTTTCCACGCTCCCTGACCAGACCCCCGGGCCGGACGAGGTCGTGGTGCACGTCGCTTCCGCTGGCGTGAACCGTGCTGACCTGCTACAACGCGCCGGTTCGTACCCACCGCCGCCCGGCGCGCCCGACTGGCCGGGCCTCGAGGTGTCGGGGACGATCGCGGCCGTCGGCGACGCCGTGACGGGGTGGTCGACGGGCGACCGCGTCGTCGCGCTGCTCGACGGCGGCGGGTACGCGGAGCAGGTGCGCGTCCGCGCGACCCAGGTGCTCCCCGTGCCCGACGGCGTCGACCTCGTCGACGCGGCGGCGCTCCCCGAGGCGGTGTGCACCGCGTGGAGCAACCTCGTGGACGTCGGCCGCCTCACGTCGGGCGAGTGGCTGCTCGTGCACGGCGGGTCCGGCGGGGTCGGGACGGTCGCGGTGCAGCTCGGCGCGGCGCTCGGCGCCCGCGTCGCCGTGACCGCGGGCGGGCGCGCTCGCGCCGACCGGTGCGTCGCGCTCGGGGCGAGCGTCGCCGTCGACCACCGCGAGGAGGACTTCGTCGCGGCCGTGCGCGAGGCCTCGGGCGGGCACGGGGCGGACGTGGTGCTCGACGTCGTCGGCGCCGCGTACCTCCCGGGGAACCTCGACGTGCTCGCGACGGGCGGCCGGCTCGTGGTCATCGGGATGCAGAAGGGTCGACGGGCGGAGCTCGACCTCGGCCTGCTCCTGGCCCGCCGCGCGACCGTCGCCGGCACGACGCTGCGCTCCCGGCCGCCCGCCGAGAAGGCGCGGATCGTGCACGACGTCCTCACGCACGTCTGGCCGATGGTCGAGGACGGGCGCGTGCGCCCGGTCGTGCACGCGCGACTCCCCCTCGACGAGGCGGCGCGGGCCCACGAGCTGCTCGACTCGGGCGAGGTCTTCGGCAAGGTGCTGCTCGTCCCCTGACGCTCGCGCGGTCCGGGCGGCGCGCAGGCACCTCGCCGCGGCCACGTCGCCCACGGCCCGCGTCGGTGCGCGCGTCGGCGGCGCGCGCCAGACTGGACCCATGGCTGACGAACCGCGCGACCCCCGCCCCGACGAGCCCACCCCGTCCGACCCCCGGTCGGCCCCGGACGACCCGAGCGAGCGCGACGACCCCGGCCGCGCCACCGTCGTCATGCCCGACGGGACCGGGGTCGGCGTCGAGGGTGCCCCCTCGCAGGACGACGACGGCCCGACGACGGTGATCGAGGAGCCCGCCAAGGTCATGCGCATCGGCGGCATGATCAAGAAGCTCCTCGACGAGGTGCGCGACGCGCCGCTCGACGAGGCGGCCCGCTCGCGCCTCGCCGAGATCCACGAGCGGTCGCTCACCGAGCTCGAGGAGGGGCTCTCGCCCGACCTGGTCGACGAGCTGCACCGCATCACCCTGCCGTTCTCGGACGACGCGGTCCCCACGGACGCCGAGCTGCGCGTCGCGCAGGCCCAGCTCGTGGGATGGCTCGAGGGGCTGTTCCACGGGATCCAGACCGCGCTCGTCGCGCAGCAGATGGCCGCGCAGGCCCAGCTCTCCCAGATGCGCCGCGCGCTCCCGCCCGGGTCGCTGCCCGGCATGGCGCCCGGCGGTCCCGGCGGGATACCGGGCCAGCAGGGCGGGCGCCCCGACGAGCACGACGGACGGCCGTCGCCCGGCCAGTACCTCTGAGAACGGGCGGCGGGCCGGTCCCGCGCCTCAGGGGAGCGGCGGGTCGGGCGGGGCGTCGCCCGGCGGCGCCCCGCCCTGCCGCCGGTCCCGGGGCGCTGCCGTCATGGCGATCGCGCCCGAGACGAGCAGGAGGCCCGCCACCTCGGGGAGCGTCGGCACCTGGCGCAGCACGACGGCGCCCACGACGGCCGCCGACGCGGGCAGGAGCGCGAGGAGCACCGAGAACGTCGCGGCGCTGACGCGACGCAGGACGACCTGCTCGAGCGCGTACGGCACGACGGACGAGAACAGCGCGATCCCCGCGACGGCGGCCACGTGGCGCCAGTCGCCGAGCACGGGCAGCGCGTCCGGCGCGAGGACCGGGGCGAAGACGAGCGCGCCCACGGTCATCGCGACCGCGAGCGACGTGACGCCCGAGCCGGCGACCGCGACGCGCCGCCCGAGGAGGATGTAGGCCGCCCAGCAGGCCGCGGCCACCGTGATCGCGGCGAGGCCGTGCACGGCGTCCTCGCGCGGGAGGTCGGACTCGATCGTCACGCCCGCGAGGAGCACGACCCCGGCGCACGCGACCGCGATCGCGCCGCGCTCGCGCCACCCGCTGCCCGTGACCGCCGCGACGGCGACGGGGCCGAGGAACTCGATCGCGACGGCCGTCCCGAGCGGCAGGTGGTCGATCGCGACGTAGAACGCGAGGTTCATCGCGGCGAGCGCGACCCCGAAGACCGCGACCCCCACGAGCTCACGGCGCGTCCACCGTCGGCGCCACGGACGGCGCCACGCGAGCAGGAGCACCGCAGACGCCGCGATCCGCAGCCACCCGACCTCGATCGCGCCCGCGACGGCGAACAGCCCCACGGCGATCGCCGCGCCGAGGTACTGCGTCAGCCCCGAGACGACGAAGAGGACCGGGACGGGCACCCGCTCGAGAGCGGCGACGGGGCGACGGGACACCTACGAACTCTAGGCACGCGCGGGTCGACGTCCGCGCACGACGACGGCCCGCCCCCGGAAGGGGACGGGCCGCGTCAAGCGGTGCGCCGGGTCAGCCCTTGACGGAGCCGGCCAGGAGACCGCGCACGAAGTACCGCTGGAGCGCGACGAACACGATGAGCGGCACGATGATCGAGATGAACGCGCCGGCGGTGAGGATGTGCCAGTCGCCGCCGCGGGAGCCCGCCATCTCGGCCACGCGCACGGTGAGCGGGTAGGACGACGTGTTGGCGAACGTCAGGCCCACGAGCAGGTCGTTCCACACCCAGAGGAACTGGAAGATCGCGAACGACGCGATCGCGGGCACGAGCAGCGGCAGGAGCACCTGGAAGAAGATCTTCACGTGCCCCGCGCCGTCGACCCGGGCGGCCTCGACCAGCGACCGCGGGATGTCCTTCATGAAGTTGTGGAGCAGGAAGATCGCGAGCGGCAGCGCGAAGATCGAGTGCGACAGCCAGACCGTCCAGAACGTGCCGTTGAGGCCGACGGTGACGTAGTCGCGCAGGAGCGGGACGAGCGCGACCTGGAGCGGCACGACCTGCAGCGCGAAGATCGCGACGAAGAGGATCTCGCGGCCCTTGAACTCGATCCACGCGAACGCGTACGCCGCGAGCAGCGCGAGCGTGATCGGGATGACCACCGCGGGCAGCGTGATGACGAACGAGTTGACGAAGTACGTGGAGAGGTTGCTGCCGCTCCCGTACAGCGCCTGGTCGTAGTTGTCGAGCGTGAACTCGGCCTCGCCCGTGAAGATGCCCGGGATGACCGTCCACCAGCCGCTGCGGCGGATGTCGAGCTCGGGGCGGAACGACGTGACCAGCAGACCGACCGAGGGGATGGTCCACAGGAGGGCGATGAGGATCGCGAGGAACGACGCCCACGGGGAGCTGAGCTTGCCCTTGGCGGCGATCGCGCGCTTCTCGAGCCGGGTGAGCTTGCGGGGGCCTCGGGGGCCCTCGAGCTCCGCCTCGGTGGTGAGGTCGGTGTCCGGGACGACCGGGGGGATCGGCGTGCTGGTCATCGGATCTCCTCCGCGAGGCGCATCTGCCGGACGTTGTAGACGATGATCGGGATGACGAGCACGAACAGGATCACCGCGAGCGCGGAGCTCAGGCCCTGGTTGTTCTGCCGGAACGCCTGCGTGTAGAACTCGTTCGCCACGACCTGGGTGCCGAACTGGCCGCCCGTCATGGTCCGCACGATGTCGAAGATCTTGAGCGTCGCCATCGCGATCGTCGTCAGGACGACGACGAGGGCCGGGCGCACGCTCGGGATCGTGATGTAGCGGAACATGCCGAAGCCCTTGAGCCCGTCGAGCCGCGCGGCCTCGACGATGTCGTCGGGGATCGCCTTGATCGCGGCCGAGAGGATCGTCATCGCGAACCCGGTCTGGATCCAGATCATGACGACGATGAGGAAGAACGTGTTCCAGGGCTGGCCGATGAGGAACTGCTGCGGCGGGAGCCCGAGCCACACGAGCACCTGGTTGAGCAGGCCGATCTGGTTGACGCCCGGCTGGTCGGGGCGGAACTCGTAGACGAAGCCCCAGATGATCGACGCGCCGACCATCGAGATGGCCATCGGCAGGAAGACCAGCGCCTTCGCGAACTTCTCGAAGCGCGAGCGGTCGACGAGCACCGCGTAGACGATCCCGATGAACGTCGAGAGGATCGGCACCACGACGACCCAGATCGCCGTGTTGCGCAGGACGAGCTGGAACTGGTCCGTGGTGAACGCGGTGACGTAGTTGTCGAGCCCGACGAACTCGTTGCCGCGGCGGTCGAACAGGGAGTTCCAGATCGTGATGATCGCGGGGCGCACGAGGCCCCACGCGAGCCCGAGGACCGCGGGGCCCACGAACCCGAGGACGACGACCCAGCGCGGGATGCGCTTGGGGCGGTCCACCGCGAGCAGGATCGCGCCCATGACGACGACGAAGAGCAGGATCGCGAGGAACATCAGCCCGAACTTCTCCACGGGAGAGCTCGGGTCGGTCAACCAGTCCATGGTGGCCTCCGGTCTGGTCGCCCACGGCGTCGGGGGCGAACGTGGTC
Source organism: Cellulosimicrobium composti (assembly GCF_010287905.1). Taxonomy (NCBI): domain Bacteria; kingdom Bacillati; phylum Actinomycetota; class Actinomycetes; order Micrococcales; family Promicromonosporaceae; genus Cellulosimicrobium; species Cellulosimicrobium composti. Next base: position 31,047 of record NZ_JAAFAN010000042.1, on the reverse strand, counting down.
TACATCCTGGACCCGGGAGCGGGGGGTCCGCCACAGTGGGCGGACCCCCCGTCCGGTCGTGCGTGCGTCAGACGGGCTCGCGCCCGTCCGTCCGGGTCAGGACGACGGCCAGGACGCCTCGATCGTGTCGACGACCTCCTGCGTGTCGGAGCCGGTGAACCAGTTCACCATCCCGGTCCAGAAGGTCCCCGCACCGACCTCGCCCGGCATCAGGTCGGACGCGTCGAAGCGGATCACGGCGTCGGGGTCGGCCAGGATCTCCGCGGAGAGCTGGTCGAACGACGTCGCGAGGTTCTCCGGGTCGAGACCGTTGTTGGCGCTGACCCAGCCGCCCTGGGGCGTGGTGAGCGCCTTCGTGTTGGCCCAGTCCGCGCTCGAGAGGTAGGTCTGGAAGGCCTGCACCTCGGGACGGTCGTTGAAGGCCGCGACGAACTCGCCGCCGCCGAGGACCGGCTTGATGTCGGTCTGGTCGGTCGGCAGGTAGAAGGCGTAGACGTCGCCGTCCTCGGCAACCTCGGTGCCCTCGGGCCACTGCGTCTGGTAGAAGTTCGCGGCGCGGTGCAGCCAGCACGTGCCGTCGAGGATCGGGTAGCCCGCGTCGGTCCACGCGGTGGTCGCGATCGAGTCGACGCCGCCGAGGCCCGCGTTGACGAAGTCGGGGTTCTTGAGGATCTCGCCGGCCGTGTCGAACGCCTCGACGATCTGCGGGTCGTTGAACGGGATCTCGTGCGTGTACCACTGGTCGTACACCTCGGGACCCGCGGTGCGCAGGACGACGTCCTCGATCCAGTCGGTCGCGGGCCAGCCGGTCGCGTCACCGGACTCGACGCCGGCGCACCAGGGCATGCCGCCGTCCTCGACGATCTGCGCGGAGAGGTCCATCATCTCGGTCCACGTCGTCGGGACCTCGTAGCCGGCGTCCTCGAACATCGACGGCGAGTACCAGACGTACGACTTGACGTTCGACCCGAGCGGCGCGGCGTAGAACGTGCCGTCGACGGTGCCGTACTCCTTCCACGACTCGCTGAAGAACTCGTCGACGTTCGCGACGGTCTGCTGCGGCGCGGGGACGATCTGGTCCGGGAAGTCGTTGACGATCGTGTTGAGCAGGCCGGGCTGCGGCAGGTACGCGATGTCGGGGGCGTTGCCCGCCTGGATGCGGACGAGCAGCTGCGCCTCGAACTCGCGCGAGCCCTCGTAGTTGATCGTGACGCCCGTGCACTCCTCGAACGGGTCGTACGACGCCTCCTGCGTCGCCTGCTCGGGCTCGACGATCGACGTGTAGACGGAGACCTCCGTGCCCTCGAGGTCGCCGAACTCCTCGTAGGCGGAGCAGTCGATCTCCGGGGTCGCGGCGTCGCCGCCGCCGTCACCGCCGTCGCCGTCCCCGCCGCCGCCACCGCTGCACGCCGCGAGCACGAGCGCGAGGCTCGCCCCGCCGGCGGCGACCGCCAGCGTGCGGCGACGTGCCGCGCTGGTCCTCGTGGTCCTGGTCATCTCAGCCTCCACCTCGTCGTAGGTCCGGACGTCGGCCGCCCCGGTCAGGTACGGACCGGGCGCATCGCGACGTCGCGAGCGCGGGTGCGCTCTCGCCCCACCCCCCATGCAAGCGATTGCATCGCGCTGCCGCAAGCACAGCAGGGCGCGTTTGCGTAACGATTCCGTCACATGGGGCGGGTGCGCGCTCTCTCGGGGTCGATCCCCTGGTCACGCTCCCACGCGCGGGTCCGAGCGCGCGTCGAGCGACGGACGGCCCCCTACGCGACAGGCCGCGGCGGCGCGGTCGAGCGACGGCGCACGAGCTCCGTCGGGTACGTGAGGCTCTCCGGCACCGGGGCGCCGTTGATCATGTCGAGGAGCAGCAGCGCGGCGTCGAAGCCCTGCTGGTAGGCGTCCTGGGCGATCGTCGTCAGGCCCACGAGCTCGCCGAGGTCGTGCCCGTCGACCCCGACGACGGAGAGGTCCTCGGGCACGCGCAGGCCCCGGTCGCGCGCGGCGAGGATCGCCCCCATCGCCATCTCGTCCGAGGCGGCGAAGACCGCCGTCACGTCCGGGCGCCGCCGCAGGAGGTCCGCGGTGGACTCCCGCCCGCCCGCGACGTCGAAGTCGCCGTTCACCTCGAGCCCCGGGTCCCGCGCCACGCCCGCGCCCTCGAGCGCCTCGGCGTACCCCTGCGACCGCTCGACGGGCGGCGACCACGACGAGACGAGGTCGGGCACGCCCGTCACGTGGCCGATCACCCGGTGCCCGAGGTCGAGCAGGTGCTGCGTCGCCGCCCGGCCCGTCGCGACGTCGTCGAGCCGGACCGTCACCTGGTCGGCCGGGCCGGAGCCGACGAACGCGAGCGGGCGGCCGAGCCCGACGAGCGAGCGCACCTCGTCGTCGTCGAGCGGGAGGCCCACGACGAGCGTGCCGTCCACGCGGTGCCGCAGCACGCTCGGGTCCACGCGGCGCCGCGCCGCCGTGCGCCGCACGTCGAACGTGTAGAGCAGCACGTCGTAGCCGAGGTCGCGCAGGGCGCGCTCCGCGCCCTCGATGACGTTGGCGAAGAACCACCGGTTGACCCACGGCGTCAGGAGGCCGATCGTGCGCGTGCGGCCCGTGGCCAGCGACGACGCCGACGGCGTGGGGACGTAGCCGAGCCGGGCCGCCTCCGCGAGCACCCGGAGGCGCGTCGGCTCGGAGACGTTCGGCAGGCCGCGCAGGGCGCGCGACACGGTCGCCGTGGACACCCCGGCGGCCTGGGCGACGTCGTCGATACCTGCCACGACGGGTGATGCTGCCACGCCGACCGGTGCGTGGCGAGGCACCGTGCCACATCGTGAGCAGATCGATGCAAGCGCTTGCCCCCTCCGGGGGCCGACGGCGCCCCGCGCCCCGGCGGCGGGCCGGGCGGATATCGTGGTCGAGCCTGCGCGCCGCACGACCCGTGCCGCCGGGCGACACCACCACGAGCCGGAAGGACCACGATGATCGAGCTGAGGACCCCGCGGGAGATCGAGCAGATGCGGCCCGCAGGACGGTTCGTCGCCGACGTCCTCACGACCGTGCGTGCCGCGGCGAAGGTCGGCACGAACCTGCTCGAGCTCGACGAGATCGCGCACGCGATGATCCGCGAGCGCGGCGCGGAGTCCTGCTACATCGACTACCACCCGTCGTTCGGTGCGAGCCCGTTCGGCAAGGTCATCTGCACGTCGGTCAACGACGCCGTCCTGCACGGCCTCCCCCACGACTACGCGCTGCGCGACGGCGACCTGCTGAGCATCGACTTCGCGGCGTCCGTCGACGGCTGGGTCTCCGACTCGGCGCTGTCGTTCGTCGTCGGGACGCCGCGCGCCGGTGCGCTCGGCGAGGCGGACGCGAAGCTCATCGAGACGACGGAGCGAGCGCTCGAGGCCGGCATCGCCGCGGCGCAGCCCGGCAAGAAGGTGGGCGACATCTCCGCCGCGATCGCCGACGTCGCGCACGCCGCGGGCTACTCGGTGAACACGGACTTCGGCGGGCACGGCGTCGGGCGCACGATGCACGGCGAGCCGCACGTGCCCAACGACGGCCGCCGCAAGCGCGGGTTCCCGCTCAAGCCGGGCCTCGTCATCGCGATCGAGCCGTGGTTCCTCGAGACGACGGACGAGATCTTCACCGACCCGGACGGCTGGACGCTGCGCTCCGCCGACGGCTCGCGCGGCGCGCACAGCGAGCACACCGTCGCGATCACCGAGGACGGCCCGGTCGTCCTCACGGCACGCGAGCCCCGCGACTGACCCCCTCCCCCCCCGGCGAGGGAGTCCCCGGCACCGCGAGGTAGGGCCCCGGTCCGCCGAGGTAGCGCCCGGGTACCGCGAGGTAGAGGCGTGGTCATGACCACGCCTCTACCTCGGCGGAAGAACCTTCCGGAAGAACGCCGCCGACTCGTCGTAGCCCAGAGCCGTGTAGAACGGCGCGGCGCGCCGGGTCGCGAGAGCGACGTACGCCGCCCCCGCCGCGGCGGCCCACTCCTCGGCCGCTTCCATGAGCAGGCGCCCGGTCCCGCGGCGGCGCGCGGCGTCGTCGACCATGACCTCCTCGACCCACCCGACAGGAGCGTTGGCGAAGAGCGTCGCGTGTCGGTGCGCCACGAGGTAGCCGACGTCGTCCCCCACCTCGGCGACGAGCACCAGCGCGTCGTCGTCCGCGAGGAGCGACACGAACGACGCGTCGAAAGACGCACGCTCGGGGACGAACGACGTCGCGAAGGCGACGACGAGCCGCCAGACCCCGTCCGCGTCGTCGGGCAGCGCAGCCCGGACGGCCACGCCATCGAGTCGACGTCGAGGCCCGGTCACGACCACGCCTCTACCTCTCGGTACCGAGGCTCTACCTCGCGGTACCTGGCTTCTACCTCGGCGACCACGGCGCTGCCTCGCGGTCAGGGCAGGAGGCCGCGCAGGACGTCGGCCGCGCCGTCGTCGTCGATCGTGCCGGTGACCTCGTCGGCGGCCTCCTGCACGGCGGCGTCGGCGTGGCCCATCGCCACGCCGCGGGCCGCCCACTGCAGCATCTCGACGTCGTTGTGGCCGTCCCCGACGGCGACGGTCCGGTGGGGCTGGACGTGCAGCGCGCGCCGGACGAGCTCCAGGCCCGTCGCCTTGGTCACGCCGAGCGGCGCGAGGTCCATCCACGCGGTCCAGCCGACGGCGTACGTGACGTCGTCGAGGCCGAGGTGCTCGACGAGCTCGTGGAACTCCTCGCTCGTCGACCCCGGTGAGCGGACGATCACGCGCGTGACCTCGCCCGACCACAGCTCGTCGAACTCGACGACGCGGTGCACGCCGTCGAGCTCGCCGTCGGGGAAGAGCTCGTTCATGCGGAACCCGACGCCCACGTCCTCGACGGCGTACCGCGCGTCGGGCAGGTGCTCGCGCAGGAGCCGCAGGGCCGGGCCCGGGTCGAACGTCACGACGTCCTCGAGCGCGTACCCGTCCGGCTCCTCCGGGTCGAGCCGCGCGGTCACCGCGCCGTTCGACGCGACGACCCAGCCGCGGTCGATCCCCAGGATCTCCGCGACGGGCGTCATCGCGATGAGCGAGCGCCCGGACGCGAGCACCACGTGGTGACCCGCCGCGCGCAGGCCGGCGACGGCGTCGCGCACGTCCTCCGACAGCTCCTGGTCGTACGACATGAGGGTGCCGTCGATGTCGAGCGCGACGAGCATCGGCCCGGGCGCGTCGTCCGGGACGAGGGGACCCGTCACGCCACCACCGGCTCGAGCACCTCGAGGCCCCCGAGGTACGGACGCAGGCCCTCCGGCACGCGGACCGAGCCGTCGGCCTGCTGGTGGTTCTCGAGGATCGCGACGATCCAGCGCGTCGTGCCGAGCGTGCCGTTGAGCGTCGCGACGGTGCGCGTCTCGTTCTTGCCGTCGACCTCGACGCGCTCGCGCACGTTGAGGCGGCGCGCCTGGAACGTCGTGCAGTTCGACGTCGACGTGAGCTCGAGGTAGCGCTGCTGCGTGGGCAGCCACGCCTCGCAGTCGAACTTGCGCGCGGCGCTCGACCCGAGGTCGCCCGCGGCGGTGTCGATGACGCGGTACGGCAGGTCGACGAGACGCAGCATCTGCTCCTCCCAGCCGAGCAGGCGCTGGTGCTCCGCCTCGGCGTCCGCAGGGTCGCAGTAGGAGAACATCTCGACCTTGTGGAACTGGTGCACGCGGATGATGCCGCGCACGTCCTTGCCGTGCGAGCCGGCCTCGCGGCGGTAGCACGCGCTCCAGCCGGCGTAGCGCAGCGGCCCGGCCGACAGGTCGACGATCTCGTTCGCGTGGTAGCCCGCGAGCGCCACCTCGCTCGTCCCGACGAGGTAGAGGTCGTCCTTCTCGAGGCGGTAGATCTCGTCCGCGTGGGCGCCGAGGAACCCGGTGCCCTGCATGACCTCGGGCCGCACGAGCGTCGGCGTGATGACCGGCGTGAACCCGGCCGCGACCGCCGTGTCCATCGCGGCGTTGAGCAGCGCGAGCTCGAGGCGCGCGCCCACGCCCGTGAGGTAGTAGAACCGGGCGCCCGACACCTTGGCGCCACGCTCGGTGTCGATCGCGCGCAGCCCCTCGCCGAGGTCGAGGTGGTCGCGGGGCGTGAAGCCCTCCGCGGCGAAGTCGCGGATCGTCCCCTCCTCGCGCAGCACGACGTAGTCGTCCTCGCCGCCGGCGGGCGCGCCCGCGACGACGTTCGAGATGCGGTACAGCAGCCCGCGCAGCTCCTCCGCCGCGGCGTCGGCGTCGGCCTGGCGCGCCTTGACGTCGGCCGCGAGCTGCTTGGTGCGCGCGAGCAGCTCCTGCTTCTCCTCCCCCTGCGCCTGGGCGACCTGCTTGCCGAGGGACTTCTGCTCGGCGCGCAGGCTCTCGAACTCGCTCAGCGCGGCGCGGTGGCGGGCGTCGGCGTCGAGGGCGGCGTCCACCAGCGCGGGGTCGTCACCACGGGTGACCTGGCTGGCACGGACGATGTCGGGGTTGTCGCGCAGGAGGCGGAGGTCGATCACGCCAGCAGCCTAACGAACTGCGCGCTCCGAGGCCGCAGCCCTTTCCCGCCCCGGCCCCGCTACGGTGTCGCCATGTCCTGGACGCTCTGGCTCGCGATCGCGGCGCTCGCCGTCGCGGTCGTGGCACTCGTGGTCGCGCTGGGCCTGCGCGCGCAGCAGACCCGGCAGCGCCGTGCGCACGGCGACGCGCCGCCCGCCGGGGAGGCCCCGGTCGAGGACGACCCCCGCGAGCTCGTCGCGTTCGTCGCCAACCCGTCGAAGCCCGACGTCGCGGGACTGGAGACGGTCGTCCGTGCCGCGTTCGCGGACGCGGCCCTGCCAGACCCGCTGTGGTTCGAGACGACGGTGGAGGACCCGGGCGTCGGGCAGACGCGCGCGGCGCTCGCGCAGGGCGCGGACGTCGTCGTCGCCGTGGGCGGGGACGGCACGGTCCGTGCGGTCGCCGAGGGCATGGTGGGCAGCGGCCGCACCATGGGCCTCGTGCCCGTGGGCACGGGCAACCTCCTCGCGCGCAACCTCGACCTCCCGGTGGGCGACGCGCGCGCCGCGCTCGCCGTCGTGATCGCCGGGACGGACCGCCCCGTCGACGTGGGCTGGGCCACGGTCCTGCGCTGGGCCGAGGATCCCGACGGTGCCGAGGGGGCGGAGCCCGGGTCCACCAGGGACGTGCGCAAGGAGCACATCTTCCTCGTGATCGCGGGCCTGGGGTTCGACGCCGCGATGGTCGCCGACACGGACGACGACCTCAAGGCGAAGGTGGGCTGGGTCGCCTACTTCGTCGCGGGCATCCGGCACCTGCACGGGCGCCGCATGCGCGCGCAGCTCCAGCTCGACGACACGCCGCCCGTCGACGCGCGCCTGCGCTCGCTCCTCATCGGCAACTGCGGGCGGCTCCCCGGTGGCCTCACCCTCCTGCCCGACGCCGTCATCGACGACGGGATCCTGGACATCGCGGCGATCGACACGCGCGGCGGGGTCGTGGGCTGGGCGCAGCTCTTCGGGGAGGTCGTCATGCAGGGCCTCGGCGTGCGCAACGACCTCCCCGCCAAGATCGGGCGCATCGACCACGCGCGCGCCCGCCGCGTGCGCGTGCGGGTCGAGGGCGGCGAGCAGGCGCAGGTCGACGGCGACGTGCTGGGCCTCGCGGTCGAGATCGCGGCGCGCGTCGACCCCGGTGCCCTGGTGGTGCGCACGGCCTGACGCTCTGCGACGGGGGACGACGCACACCCGGTCCGCGCCGCGCGGTCGGTCCACGCGGTCAGTCCCCGCAGGCGGTCTCCGCGTCGATCGCCGACCGCATGACCGCCGCCGGGGGGACGACCTGCTCCCCGCCGACGCGGGTGAGGGCGGCGAGCCCGACACCGACCATGAGCAGGCGCCCCGCCGCCTCCCGGCGTCGCGCGTCACCCCGGTCGCCGAGGGCGTCCGCCAGGACGTCGGTCAGGAGCCCGAGCGTCTCCACGTAGGCCCGCGCGACGACGGGCCGCAGCTGCGCGTGCGCCCCGGCCTCCGCCCACCGGGCGAGCGCCTGCCCGTCACCCGCGGGCCCGAGCAGGTCCTCGAAGAAGAGCTCGAGCGCGGCGCGGGCGGTGCGACCACGGGCCGCGTCCTCGAACCGGACGATCTCGACCTCCGCGTACCGCCGCCACGCCTCGGCGACGAGCTCGTCCGTCGACGCGAAGTGGTGGTGGATCTGCCCAGGGGACCCGCCGAGCTCGTCGGCGACGACGCGCGCGGTGACGGCCCCGAGACCGTCGCGGCGCACGACGGCCGCGGCTGCGGCGACGATGGAGTCCCGACGCTCCGCGCGCGGCAGGTAGGCCATCAACGACTCCTCGTCCGCGCCGGGGGGGCGCCGTCGGTCAGGGTGTGCAGGAACGCGACGGTACGCGCCCGCAGGCCCTCCCGACGAGCTCGCACGACCTCGTCGGGCGGGGGGTCGATCGGACCGCCCGACCGGACGGTCCGGACGTTGCGGTGGCAGTCGAGGTCGGTGCACAGCAGGAGGCCCACGCTGCTGAGCCGCTTCCTCGGGTCCCGCGACGGCCGGTGCGCCGCGAAGAGCGCGACCTCGTTGAACCGCCGCGAGAACCGGCACAGCGCGCACATCACGGCGCGCGACCCGACCTCGGCGTGGCTCGGGCTCTGGCGCAGGAGCGCCCCGACCGCGCGCCCGTCGACGTCCGCGACGAGGAACGCGCGCGAGGGCGCGCGCGGGTCGCGCCACTCGAGGTAGTCGAGCTCCTCCCAGCGCAGGTCGTCGAAGTGGCCGGGCAGGCGGACCTTCCCCTCCGCCGGGTCGACGTTGACGATCGCGGCCCGCGCCTCGGCGCGGGTCAGCGCGCGCACGGTCGGTCCTGGAAGTTGTACATGGATACAAGTTGTACACGGTGCCAAGTTGGTGCGTCCAGCAGATTGCGCGCAGCCGGCGTGGAGGCCGCGTGAGCGTCGCGCGCGGACCTGCGACGACGCTGCCGCCACGGTCGGGGGCGGTGTGACGCACCCCCGTAGGCTGGTCCGGTGACGTTCCCGGCCGCCGCGCTCCCCCCTGCCCGCACCCAGCCCGCCCGCCGGGACCGGGGCCTCGGGCCGCGGACGACAGCGCTCGCCACGGCCGTCGCCCTGCTGCTGACGCTCCTCGCCACGGCCGGCCCGGCGGCGGCGACCGCCGCGGCCGGTTCGGCGGCGGCGACCACCGAGGACACCGTCGCCGCCGGCCCGCTCGCCGCCGATCCCGCGCACGACCCGCGGCCCGTCGTGCTGGTCGCGGTGGCCGGCCTGTACTGGAGCGACGTCTCCCCCACCGCGACGCCCACGCTGTGGTCGATGATCCGCACGGGGTCCGTCGCCTCCCTCAACCTCGGGCGCACGGCGTGCACGACCGACGCGTGGCTCACGCTCTCGGCGGGGCGCATGGTGTCGGCGCAGGCGGACGAGCCGCCCGCGGAGCCGCTCCCCGCCGACGCCGAGGAGCCCGCGAGCGGCTGCCTCCCCCTGCCCGTGCCCGACGTCACGCCGACGGGGGCGACCACGCCCGACGCGCGCCCCGCCGACGTCCCCGGCTGGGCCGTGCTCACGGCACCGGCCGCGGAGGAGACGCCCGCGCAGGCGGCGCGGCACGACCCCGGGACGGCCGCGGCCCGGCTCGCCGAGACAGGGGTCTGCACGACCGCCGTCGGGCCGGGTGCCGCCGTGATGCTCGCGGACGCCGTCGGTCGCGTCGAGCGGTACGCGCCCTCGCTCGCCGCGCTCCCCGACGACGGCCTCGACGCGTGCGACGTGACGGTCGTCGACCAGGGCGAGATCGTCGACTCGGCCACCGGCCGCGGCGAGAGCCTCGACGAGCTCGACGAGGCGCTCGCCCGGGTCATGGACGAGGCCGACCGGGGCACGCGCGTCCTGGTGGCCGGCGTGTCGGCAGGACCGGTCGGCGAGACGGGGCTCCAGGTCGTCGTCGACTGGCGCAAGGGGCAGCCGACGAGCCGCTGGCTCCACTCGCCCAGCACGCAGAAGGACGGCATCGTCCAGCTCACCGACCTGACGGCGACCGTCGTGGAGTCGGCGGGCGGCAGCACGGAAGGGCTCGAGGGCGCCGCCCTGGAGCAGGGCGAGGTGCGGCGCATGGACGTCGCCCGGACGGTCGAGAACCGGCAGTACCTGAACGTCCTCACCAGCACCATCCCCACCCTCTACCCCGTGCTCGTCGGGCTCCTCGTCGGCACCCTGGTCCTCGCGCTCGGCGGCGCCCTGTGGGCGCGTCGCGCCGCCGTCCGCCGCGGGCGCGAGCCCGGCCCGGGGCCGCGCGGCCTGCGCGTGCTCTCCGCCGTGCTCATGGTGGTCGCGGCGGCGCCGGTCGCGGCGTCGCTCGCGAGCCTGTCGCGCTGGTGGGTGTGGAGCGCGCCCGCGCCGGCCCTCACGCTCGCGCTCGCGGTGAGCGCGGTCGTCGTCGCCCTCGTCGCGTGGGTCGTCTCGCGCCTCCTGCCGCGACGCCCGTGGGCACTGCCGTCGGCGCTCGCCGGGGTCACGTGGCTCGTGCTCACCGTCGACGGCGCGACCGGCACGACGCTCCAGCAGGCGTCCCTGCTCGGGACGTCGGCCGTCGTGGGCTTCACGCGCTTCTACGGCTTCAACAACGTCACCTTCGCCGTGTACGCCGTCGCCGGCCTCGTCCTCGCGGGCAGCCTCGCGTCGGCCGCGACCGCCCGCGGACGACGCCGCCTCGCGGCCTGGACCGTCGTCGCCGTCGGGGCGGTCACGGTCGTCATCGACGGCTGGCCCGCGTTCGGCGCCGACTTCGGCGGGATCCTCGCGCTCGTCCCCGCGTTCGCCGTCCTCGCGCTGCTCGTGGGCCGGGTGCGCATCACGTGGCTGCGCGCGCTCGTCGTCGCGCTCGCGACGGTGCTCGTGGTCGTGGTCGTCGCGGTCGTGGACTGGCTGCTGCCGGGCGGGAGGTCACACCTCGGCGGGTTCGTCCAGACCGTCGTGGACGGGGCCGCGCTCGACGTGATCGGCCGCAAGGCGCTCGGCGCGTGGGCCACCCTCGCGAACCCGCTGGGCGCGGTCGCGGCGGTCCTCGTGGTGCTGCTCGCCGTCGCCGTGCTGCGCCCCGAGCGGTTCCGCCTGCCGGAGGTCGCGCGGGCCTACGAGACCTGGCCGCTGCTGCGCCCGCTGGTCGTGGCGCTCGTCGTCGTCGCGGGCGTCGGCTCCGTCCTCAACGACTCGGGCGTCATCATCGCGGTCATGGTCGTGGTCGTCGCGACCGCGATGATCGTCCCCGGCTTCCTCGCGCGCCCCGCGCCCCCGCAGACCGTGCGGGCCGTGCCCGAGCCGGGGATCCGGCGCATGCCGACCATGCTCGCGACCGTGGGGGGTGGGCTCCTGCTCGTCCTCCTGCTCGCCTCGACGGTGCTCGCCTCGTCGGGGCTCCGGCCGGCGGCCAGCGCCGCCCCGGCGGGCGGCGAGGCCTCGGTGACCCGCTCGGACGCGATCGCGACGGACCGGCCGATCGTCGTCGTCGGCACCACGGGCGTCACGTGGGGCGACGTCACGTCGTCGGCCACCCCCACCCTCCACGCCTTGCTCACCGACGGCGCGGGCGCGGGCGGCGTCTCCCAGCCCACGGGGGCGGCGAGCCGCTGCACCGTCGGCGGCTGGCTCGCGCTCTCCGCCGGGCAGCTCGCCGAGGTCGCGACCGAGCGCGCAGCCGACGGCGCATGGGCGTGCCCGACGCCGCAGCCCGCCCCCGACGGCGCGGACGGGGCGCAGGTCGAGGGGTGGGACGACCTGGTCGCCCTCCAGCGCGGCTCGGGCTACCAGGCGCGCCTCGGCGTCCTCGGCGACGCGCTCGCCGCAGCCGGCGCCGACGGAGCGGTGTGCGCGACGGCGGTGGGCCCGGGCGCGGCGGTCGCCCTCGCGGACTCCACGGGCCAGGTCGCCCGCTACCGCGACCTCGCGGACGCGACGGCACCCGGCTCCGACGCGTTCGCGTGCCCCGTGACCGTCGTCGACGCGGGCGACGCGACCCCGCCGGTCGTCGACCCCGACCTCCCGGCGGACGAGCGCGCCACGCTGCGCAGCACCCTGCGCGCCGACCGCCTCACCGCGGTCGACGCGACCGTCGGCGCCGTGCTCGACGCGGCCCCGAGCGGCACGACCGTGCTCGTCGTGGACGTCGCCGGCACGCCCGGCACCCGACCCGCGCTCGGCACGACGCTCGTGCGCCCGTCGTCCGACGGCCCCGACCAGTCCCGCTACCTGACGAGCGCCGCCACCCGGACCGACGGCGTCGCGCGCGTGCTCGACGTCCCGGCGACGGTGCTCGATGCCGCGGGCGCCGCGACGCCGGCACGGATCCAGGACACACCGGTGGCATGGGGCTCGCCGCGCCCGGCCGACGCGACGTCGACCGCCGACGCCCTCGCCGACCTCACGACGCGCGACCACGTGCGCCGCGCCGTCTACACCGCGTTCGTCGACGTGCCGCTCTACGCGGGGCTCGTGATCGCCGGGCTGTGCCTCCTGCTCGCGCCGCGCGCCGCGCGCGCGACGGGCGACGGGCGACGTGCCCGGTGGGCCCGGGCGGCGCACTGGGCCCGCGGGTCCGCGCTCGTCGTCGCCGCGGTGCCCACCGCCGCCTTCCTCGTGTCGCTCACGGGCTGGTGGCGGTTCGGGAACCAGACGCTCGCGATCGTCGTGTCCACGGTCCTCGCGACGGCAGCCGTCGCCGGCCTGGGCGCCCTCGCCCCACGCCGTCCGGTCTGGCTCGGCCCCGGCATCGTCGCAGGGCTCACGTTCGCCGTGCTCACGCTCGACGCGCTCGTCGGCACCCCGCTCAACCGGGCGAGCCCGCTCGGTTCGGCGCCCACGTTCGGCGCCCGGTTCTACGGGTTCGGGAACCCGACGTTCTCCGTGTACGCGGTCGCGGCGCTCGTCGTCGCCGCGGCGCTCGCGCAGTGGCTCGTCGCGCGCGGCCACCGGTACGCCGCCGCCGCGACGGTGGGCGTCATCGGTCTCGTGACGATGGTCGTGGACGTGTGGCCGACGCTCGGCGCCGACCTCGGCGGCGGTCTCGTCGTCGTGCCGGCGTTCGCCGTGCTGGGCCTCGCCGCCTCGGGCGCGCGCGTCACGTGGCGGCGCTTCCTGCTCGTCGCGGCGGCGGGCGTCGCGCTCGTCGCCGCCGTCGGCGTGCTCGACTGGCTGCGCCCGGCCGACGAGCGTTCGCACCTGGGCCGGTTCGTCGGGCAGGTGGTCGACGGGTCGGCGTGGGAGACGCTGCTCCGCAAGGCAGGCTACGCGGCGCGGTCCGTGCTGGGCGGGGTGCCGGTGTGGCTGACGATCGCCGTGCTCGTCGCGGCCGCGCTGCTGCTCTTCTGGCCCCGGCGCTTCACGCCGCAGTGGTTCGCGCGCACGGAGGCCGCGTGGCCGCTCGTGCGACCGACCCTGCTGGCGCTGTGGATCGTGGCCGTCGCGGGCTCGCTCGTCAACGACTTCGGCGTGCGGATCGCGCTCATCGCGCTCATCCCGGCCGTCCCGCTGCTCACCGTCGCCGCGCTCCACGCGGCCGACGACGGCGGCGGCACGGGCGAGAGCGCGGACGACGACCCGGACGACCGCTCCGGCGCGGAGGGCCCCGCGGCGCGGGTCGGGAGCACCACGTCCTGACGCAGGTCAGTCCCGCACGTCGGTCGCGACGTCGTGCAGGACGAAGGTCGCGAACCCCAGCTCGCGTCGGGCACCGTCCAGCCAGGCGTCACGATTCCCGCGCGCGGCGGCGAGCGCCTGGGCACGGTCCTCGGCCGTCGGGGCCTCCCGGACCGCCCAGTCGACGAGCGACCCAGCCCAGCTGAGCTGGTAGTCGTCCCACTCGGCCAGGGTGCTGACGTGCCCGAACGACGGCTCGAAGCCGTGCGCACGGACGGCCCGCACGAAGCCGGCGAGATCGGGATAGGCGTCGGCGGGGACGTCGAGCGCCGCGAGCGCCGAGTCCGACGGGGTGCCCTCCCAGATGCTGTCACCGACGAGCGCCTGGCCGCCGGGGCGCAGTCGCTGCCGGACGGCGCCCAGCGTGGCGTCCAGTCCCCCGAAGGCGTGGCTCGCGCCGACGCACAGCACGACGTCGAACGCCCCGTCGTCCCAGGTGGCGGCGTCCGCCTCGATCCACCGCACCCGGTCGCTCAGCCCTCGCTCGTCGGTGCGCCGTGCCGCCGAGGCCGGGAGCATGTGGTCGATCCCGACGCCGGTGGTCCCGGGGTGGGCGAGCAGCAGCTCCTGCAGCCACTCGCCCTCGCCGCACCCGAGGTCGACGGCGCGGGCGCCGTCGGCCGGGCTCAGCCAGCCGACCAGCTCCCGCAGCCGCTCGGGCGCCACGGGCGCCCCGATCGGATGGCGCAGGTGGGCGATGTCGAAGATCTCGGACCGTTCCATCCCGCGACGCTACAGGCCGCCCACGCCGCGCCGGTGCCGCCCTCCGGGCCGCACCACCGGGTGGCTCACGCGCGGAGCGCGCCCTCGGTGAGCACGAGCCCGCTGCCGCTCGCCACGAGGTCGGCCATCGCGACGCTCCGGACCGCAGGGTCCTCGTACGTGTTCCAGTAGTAGGTCTGCGTGCGGGCGGAGAACAGGCCCGTGTAGACGGTCTTCTCGAACTCGCCGGACCCCATCGCCGCGCAGCCGTCGACCATCGCGACCTGCTGCAGCGTGTGGAAGGCGCGGCTCACGTTCTCCTCCTCGGTGCCCTTCGTCGGGTAGTGGGAGTTCACGTAGGCCGCGCGGACGAAGCGGGACGGCGAGTAGTAGTCGCCGGGGACGCCGCGCATGTGCGAGCCCGAGCCGAACGGGGCGAGGTGGGCCCGGCCCACGAGGGTGTCCTCGGGGAAGTCCGGCGAGACGTTGAGGTAGTTGCGCAGGTTCTCGTGGTGCCAATCGAACCCGGGCTGGTTCGTGAGGACGTCGACGTCGTCGTCGAACACCTGCATGCCCGCGCTGGTGTACTCCACCACGATCGCGCGGCGCGCGTCGCCGATGATCCAGTGGAGCAGCGAGCTCGGGTACCTGTCGTTGATCGGACGGTCCACGATCGCGACGTCGCGCAGCGCGGCCTCGACCTCGTCGACCGTCGCGAACTGCGCGCACACCCACAGCGGGAGCTCGAACGCGGCCACGTTGACCGCGCCGTCGACCGGGCCGGAGGCGTACTCCGCGTACCCGGGGAAGTTGAGGCCCGCGACGGCGAGACCCGCGTCGTTGCCGCAGTCGAAGTACAGCGGGGTGTCGTCCTCGACGATCCCCATGCCGAGGACCGCGTGCTCGATCCCGCGCACCGCGCCGAACGGCGACCGGGGCGTGTAGCCCGTCGGGGTCAGCAGCACCTGCTGCCCGTAGCCCGTCGTCCAGTCGAGGTTGCGGGCGAGATAGAGGTTGCCGTCGTCGTCCGTGAACCTGATCCCTGTGCACATGGCGCTGCCCCCGTCGTCGTCGGTCCGGCTCGCGCGGCGAGCCGCCCGGGCACGCCGTCGTGCCCGCCCTCCCATGGTGCGTCCGTGCGGGCTCCGGGGCCACTGCCGGCGCCGGCCGGTCAGGGCTGGAGGTACACCGAGACGTGGGCCTCGATCGCGCGCTCCGCACGGCCGGGGTCGCCCGAGCGGAGCGCGTCGAGCAGCTCACGGTGCTGCTCGACGACGGCGTGCGGGTCCTCGTGGTGCGGCGCGTCGCGGACGAAGTACGCGCGGACGCGCGGCTGGATGAGCCGCCAGATCTGCAGCGACTGCGTGTGGCTCGCGGCGGCGATCACCGCCTCGTGGAACTCGAGGTCCAGGTCGGCGAGGCGACGGGCGTCGAGCGGGTCCGCCGCGCGCTCCATCGCCGCCACCGTGCGGTCGAGCGCGTCCAGGAGCGCGGGGTCCTGCGCGCGCGCCGCCGCGCGGAACGCGACCTTCTCGATGACGGTCCGCACCGGGACGAGGATCTCGGCGATCTCCTCCTGGGAGACGTCCACCACGACGGCGCCGCGGTAAGGGTGGGAGACGACGAGCCCTTCCTGCTCGAGCACCATGATCGCCTCCCGCACCGGGCCGCGGCTGATGCCGTAGGAGGCGGAGAGGTCACGCTCGACGAGGCGGTCGCCGGCGGCGAGGTCGCCGGAGGCGATGCGTTCGCGCAGGTGGCGCAGGACCCAGTCGCGCCGGGACTCGGGCGGCGATGCGGGCAGGACGGGCACGACGGCGACCCTCTCACTCGGAATGGCCCCACCCTAATCGATGGCCGATGGTTGACCATCTACCATCGGCCCACCTAGAGTCACGGTCCACGGCACCGACGAGAGGACACCCATGAGGATCACCGCCATCACCGCCGCCGGCCTGCGCGGCGCCACCCCCGAGGGCGGCTGGCAGGAGGAGCTGCGCCAGGACGACGTCGTGCACACCCTCGTCGCCGTCCACACCGACGAGGGGCTCGTCGGCGTCGGCAGCGTGTTCACGACCGAGGACCTCGTGCGCGGCGCGCTCGACGTCCTGCGGCCCCTGCTCCTGGGCGCGAACGCGCTGGAGCCGGAGCGCACGAGCGAACGGCTGCACCGCACGACGTTCTGGATGGGGCGCGGCGGGTCGATCACGCACGCGATCAGCGGCGTCGACACCGCGCTGTGGGACCTCCTCGGCCAGGCGACGGGACAGCCCGTCGGGCGCCTCCTCGGCGGGCGGTACCGCGACCGGGTGCGCCCGTACGCCTCGCTGCTCATGGACCAGCCCGACGCGCTGCGCGACCACCTCGCCGCGCTGCGCGCCGAAGGATGGACCGCGTTCAAGATCGGCTGGGGCCCCTTCGGCCGGGTCGACGAGCGGCTCGACGAGCGCATCGTCGCCGCGGCGCGCGACGCCGTCGGCCCCGACGCGATGCTCATGGTCGACGCCGGCGGCAGCGACAGCGCGTGGAGCCAGGGCTACAAGTGGGCCCTGCGGACCGCCCGGATGCTCGACGCGTACGGCGTCGCCTGGTTCGAGGAGCCGCTGCCGCCGGACGCGATCGAGGACTACACCCACCTGCGCCGGCGCTCGCCCGTGCCCATCTCGGGCGGTGAGGTGCTCACGCGCCGCCAGGCGTTCCAGCCGTGGATCGAGGGCGGCGCCCTGGACATCGTGCAGCCCGACGTCACGAAGGTCGGCGGGACGAGCGAGCTGCGGCGCATCGCGTGGTCCGCGCACGACCACGGCGTCAAGCTCGTGCCGCACGGGTGGAACACCGCCGTCGGGCTCGCCACCGACCTCCAGCTCGCCTCCGCCCTGCCGGACACGGACCTCGTCGAGTACGTCACCGGCTCGCCCTACATCGACGACCTGACGACCGACCGCTGGACGCTCGACGAGGACGGGATGCTCCCGATCCCGGACGGCCCGGGCCTCGGCGTCACGCTCGACCGCGAGCGCCTCGCGCGCTACTGCGACGTCGACGCGCTGCTCGGGAGCGCGGCGTGAGCCCCCGGTCGCTCGTCGTGACGGGCGCGGCGTCGGGGATCGGCCGCGCGGTCGCCGTGGGCGCCGCCCGGGACGGCTGGTTCGTGCACGTGCTCGACCTCGACCCCGACGGCGCCGCGGCCACCGTGGACCTCGCCCGGGAGTCGGGTGGGGACGGGCGCGCACACGTGCTCGACGTGACCGACGCTGCCGCCGTCGCGGCGGCGGTCGGGACGGCCGCGGACTCCGGGCCGCCGCTGCGCGGCCTCTTCGCGGGCGCCGGGATCGACGTGGGCGGGGCGGCGCACGAGCTCGAACCGGCCACGTGGCGCCGCGTGCTCGACGTCAACGTGACGGGCACGTTCCTCGTCGTGCGCGAGGTGCTGCGCACGATGGTCGCCGACGGCGGCGGGAGCGTCGTGCTGTGCGGCTCGCCGGCCGCGACGGTCGGCTTCGCGGCCGGGGGCGCGACGGCGTACGGCGCCTCGAAGGGGGCGATCTCGTCCATGGTCCGCACGCTCGCGGTCGACTACGCGCGCCACGGCGTCCGGGTGAACGCGATCGTGCCCGGCCCGACGGAGACCCCGCTCATGTGGGCCAACGTGCCCGCCGACGAGGTGGACGCGACACGCGCGCAGATCGAGCGCGAGGTCCCGCTGGGCCGGCTCGCGCGGCCCGAGGAGATCGCCGAGCCCGTGCTCTGGCTGCTGTCGGACCGCTCGTCGTACACGACCGGGTCGCTCGTCGGGTGCGACGGCGGCGTCCTCGCCAAGTCGTCGATCAGCGTATGAGCGCGCCGGGCGCCCCGGCACGTCGCCCCCAGGTCGGGGCGACGTGCTGGGCGATCGGCGACGGCTGGATCCCGCCGTACGGCACGGGCGAGGACCCGACCCTCGCGAGTCACGAGAGCCTGTGCCTGCTCAACGCCGGTCCCGACGACGCGCGCGTCGAGATCCGGCTCTACTTCGCCGACCGCCCGCCGGCCGGCCCCTACGTCGTGGTGGTGCCCGCCGAGCGGGTGCGCCACGTGACGCTCAACGACCTCGACGACCCCGAGCCCGTGCCCCGCGGCACCGACTACTCGGCCGTCGTCGTCGCGTCGGCGCCCGTCGTCGTCCAGCACACGCGGCTCGACTCGCGGCAGGCCGCCAACGCCCTGTTCAGCACGATCGCCCATCCCGTCGACACCTTCCGAGAGGACCTCCGATGACGCAGACCTCCACCCCGACGACCTTCCGCCGGGGCACGCCGTGAACGCCGCGACGGGCCGCCTGGGCCACGGCGCCCTCACCCCGCTCGTCGTCGCGTCGACCGTCGGGGCGGCGCTGGGCGGGTTCATGTTCGGCTTCGACACGGCCGTGGTCAACGGCGCCGTCGACGCCCTCAAGGCCGAGCTCGGCGTCGGGAGCGCGCTCGTGGGCGTGATCGTCGCGAGCGCGCTCCTCGGCGCGGCGGTGGGCGCCTTCTCCGCGGGCACGATCGCGGACCGCTTCGGACGACGGCGCCTCATGATGGTCGCCGGGACCCTGTTCGTCACCACGTCGGTGCTGTGCGCCGTCGCGCACGACGGCCCGACCCTCGCGCTGTGGCGCTTCCTGGGGGGCGTCGGGGTGGGCATGGCGTCCGTCGTCGCGCCGCTCTACATCGCCGAGATCGCGCCCGCCCGGCTGCGCGGGCGGCTCGCGACAGCGCAGCAGATGTCGATCGTCCTGGGCATCTTCGCCGCGCTCGTCTCGAACGCGTTCCTCGTGCGCGCCGCGGGCGGGGCCGAGGCGGAGCTGGCCCTCGGCCTGCCTGCCTGGCGGTGGATGTTCCTGGTCGCGGTCGTGCCGTCGGTGGCGTACGTGGTCGCGGCGGTCCTGCTGCCCGAGTCGCCGCGGTACCTCGTGATGCGCGGCGACCGCGACGGCGCCGCCCGCACGCTGCGGCGCCTCCACCGCGTCCCGGAGGGCGACGCGCTCCTTGCCGTCGCGACCATCGAGGGGACGCTCCACGAGGCGCGGCCGGCGTGGTCCCACCTGTTCTCCGGGCCGGGCCGCCTCAAGCCCATCGTCTGGCTGGGGATCGCGCTCGCCGCGCTCCAGGCGCTCGTGGGGATCGACGTCATCTTCTACTACTCGACGTCGCTCTGGGCGCAGGTGGGCTTCGGCGAGCAGCAGGCCTTCTGGCTCTCGGCCCTGACGTCGCTCGTCAACGTCGCGGCGACCGTCGTCGCGATCTTCCTCGTCGACCGCGTGGGGCGGCGTCGCCTGCTGCTCGTGGGGTCGGTGGGCATGACGGTCGCCCTGGCCGTCATGGCGACCGGGTTCGCCCAGGCGCGGCAGACCGCGGACGGCGTCGTGTTCGTCGACGCGTGGGGCGTCGTGACCCTGGTCGCGGCGAACGTCTTCGTCGTGGCCTTCGCCGTCTCGTGGGGTCCGGTGGTGTGGATCCTCGTCGGGGAGATGTTCCCCAACCTGATGCGCGCCCGCGCCGCCTCGCTCGCCGCCGCCGCGAACTGGGCGGCGGGCATCGCCGTCAACCTCACGTTCCCCTCGCTCCGGGACCTGTCGCTCCCCGGCAGCTACGCCCTCTACGCGGTGTTCGCGGCCGCGTCGTTCGTGCTCGTGCTCCGCGCGCTGCCCGAGACGGCGAACCGCCCGCTCGAGGAGATGCGGGAGGAGACGGCGTCGGGTGGACATCGATCACTTTAGGAGTGTTAAAGTGATTGCATGATCCAGAACTCCATCACCCCGGAGCAGGCCCGTCGTCAGCTCGGCCAGGCGGAGGAGGTCGCCGCCCAGGCCCACCGCGCGACTCGCTGGTACCCCTGGCTCAGCGTCGGGCACGCCGTCACCGCCCTCGCGTACACGATCGCGATCGACGTCCTCGACGCACCGTGGTGGCCTGCCACCACGGTGCTCGTGGTCGTCCTCGCCCTGCTGTGGTCCGCCGTCGCGCGGCACCACCGGACGGCGCCGCGGCACTGGGTGCGCGACATGGGCATCGCCCTGATCACCTGGGCGGTGCTGTACTTCGCGATGCTCGACCCGGCGCTCCAGCTCGTCGGCGCGGCGTCGCCGGCCTGGTGGGTCCTCGCCGGCGTCGTCGCCGCCTCCCCGTTCGCGGCGTGCGCGTTCGCGAGCGCACGCCGGTGAGCCACCCGCGCAAGGGCCTGGACGCGCTCATCCACTCGCCCGTGCGCTTCTCGATCCTCGCCGCCCTGGCGAACGTCGAGAGCGCGGACTTCCGCTTCCTGGCCGACCTGGTCGAGCTGAGCGACTCGTCCCTCTCCCAGGCCCTCACCGCCCTCTCCGACGCGGGTCTGGTGGAGATCCGCAAGGAGGCCGCCGGGCGCCGGACGCGCACGTGGGTCCGCATCAGCGACCGCGGGCTCGACGCGTTCCGGCAGCACGTGCGCACCCTCGAGCAGATCGCCCGCACCGGCGCGATCGAGCCGCGACCCGACCCGACCCCGAGAGACACCGCACCATGACGCCCACGTTCCGTCGAGCCACCGCCGCCGACGTCCCCGCCGCGGCCCGCACCCTCGCCGCCGCGTTCCACGACTACCCCTGGACCCGCTGGGCCGTCCCGGAGGACGGCTACCCCGAGCGCCTCGCCGCGCTCCAGGAGATCTACCTCGAGCACGCCCTCGCGCACGGGATCGTCGTCGTCCACGAGCCGGTGGACGCCGTCGTCGCGCTCATGCCGCCCGACGCCCCCGCACCCCCCGACGACGTCCAGGAACGGGTCGCCGCGCTGCACGGCCCGCGCCTGCAGGCCGTGGCAACTGCGGAGCTCCCGCCGCCCCGCCCGGACGCCTGGGTGCTCGCGACGGTAGGGGTCCTGCCGTCGCTCCAGGGCACCGGGCTCGGCACCGCGGTGTGCCGGGCGGCGCTGCGCGAGCCCGCACTCGGGGACGCGCCCGTCGCGCTCGAGACCTCCGACGCGCGCAACGTCACCTTCTACGAGCGGCTGGGCTTCGTGCGCACCGCGACCACGCAGGTGCACGACGGCCCCGTCGTGCACGGCATGGTCCGCACGCGGACGCTCTGAGCCCCGCCGCCGAGCCGCCGCGCCGATCGGCCTGCCGTGCCGGGTCGCCCGGTGCGGCGGCCCCGCGTGGCTAGTGGTCGCCCGCGCGCACCCGGTCGACGGCGGAGCGCATCTTGCGCGCGTTCACGGCGAGCAGCACGTCCCGGTACTGGGCGGCGCGGTGGAGCTGGCCCTTGAGGTCGTTCGACGACGCGCGGTGGCGCAGGTCGCACGGCACCTCGACCGCGACGTACCCCTTGCGGAGCAGGTCGATCGTCATGCCGGTCTCGACGCCCCAGCCGCGCGCGAGCGGGGTCGCGGCCTCGAACGCCTCGCGCGTCAGGCAGCGCATGCCGGAGAGCGGCTGCGTGGGCGTCCAGCCCGTGAGGGACTGGATCGCGCGGCGCGCGGCGCCGACGACGATGCCCCGACCGCCCGCGCCCGGCTGTGGCGGCAGCAGCGCGATCGCGAGGTCCGCGTACCCGTCGAGCACGGGCGGGACGAGCGGTGCGGTGTTCACGGCGGTCTCGCCGAGGTCGCCGTCGATGAAGAGCAGGAGGCGCGGGGGGCGGTCGGCGGCGTCGCGCATCGCCACGACGGCGGCGCCCGTCTCCATCGCCGCGGCCTTGCCGCGGTTGTGCGAGTGGCGCACGACGACGGCGCCCGCCTCGCGCGCGACGTGCTGGGTGTCGTCCTCGCTGCCGTCGTCCACGACGAGCACGAGGTCGACGTGCGGGATGGCCTTCGCGGCGCGGACGGTCGCCGCGATGCGCCGCGACTCGTCCTTGGCGGGGATGATGACCGCGACGCGCTGGCGCACCGCGCGGGCGCTGCGCCCCTCGCCCACGACGGGGCGCGGGGTCCGTGCGCGCGTGCCGGAGGCCGAGAGGTACGTCGGCGGCGCGCTCGCCCTGTCCGCGGGGCCAGTCCCCGCTCTGTTCCCCGACTCAGTCGACCGATGGTCCGCGTTCACGCCGCCCAGCCTAGTAGTGCAAAGAGTTGGCCGCAGAAGTGTCGTCGTTCCACCAGGAGATCCGCTCGGGATCTTCGCAGGGCGACCGGGCTGCGTTCCCGGGTCCCCCGGATCCTACTCGACGCGGGCGCCCGCCGACAGGGAGCCGGCGGGCCGGCGACGTCAGCGCAGGGTGACCTGGCGCGAGACGATCCCGGCGCGCGCCCGGCGCTCGTTCGCGTCGAGCGGCTCGGTGACCGCGAGCGCCTCCGCGAGACGCGCGTCGAGCTCGGCGACCGGGCCCTCGAGCTCGTCCGCCTCCGTGCCGCGCGGCAGCTCCCACACCGGGACGAGCAGGCCGCTGGACCGGAACGCGCCGACGAACCTGCCGTCCGCGAGGCCGGACTCGCGGCGCGCGTGCAGGCGCGAGATCGCGTCGATGAGCGCGTCCTCGGGCTCGGGCCGCGCCCACCGCAGGAACTCGCGCGACATGCGGCACCAGTACGCCGAGGGGACGGCGTCGAGCTTGACCGTGGGCACCATGGACTCGGCCGCCTGGTCGAGCGACGCGCGCAGGTCCGCCGTGATCTCCTCGGCCGGGTCGAGCCAGAACGCGAAGTCCTCGTGGACCGTGACGTCGAACGGGACCGAGAGGTCGAGGACGTCCTGGAGGCGCGGGCCGGCCTCCGGCAGCGCGCTCATCTCGATGGACGTGCCCGGCTCGGCGTCGATCGCCTCGAGCAGGGCGGCGGCGAGGTCGCGGCTCGTGTCGCCCGAGCCCGCGAGCGTCTGGACCGCGAGGAGGATCGTGCCGTCCTGACGGTGCAGCGCGGCCCACCCCGCGGGCAGGACCGTGACGACGAGGACGTCGCGCGCGCCGTGCTCGGCGGTCGTGCGGGCGGTCGCGGTGGCCGAGGGCACGACCTCGCGCATCGCGACCCAGTCGGTCTCGCCGGGGAGCCCCTCGAACGGGCGCAGCACGAAGTCGGGCGTGGAGTTCTTGGCCATGCGCGGCAGTCTACTGGCGCGCGGTCGGCGGCCCCGGCGGCGCGGGGCGCGTGCGCGGGCGCAGCCGGACGTCGGGGAGCGCGGGCGCCGGGAGGGGACCGCCGTCGTACCCGACGACCTCGCCGAAGCGGCCGTCCCGCGCGCCGTCGGCGTAGCGCGTCCCGCCGTGGTTCGGCCCTCCGCCGCCGGTCGTCACGAGCTGCGCCTGCCAGTCCTCGCGGGCGCGCGCGACGTCGTCGTGCGACCGCCCGACGAAGTTCCACCACATGACGATGTCCTCGCCGAACGGCTCGCCGCCCACGAGCACGGCGCGCGCGGGCCCGTCCGCGCCCGCCTCGACCGTGAGGGTCGCGCGACCGGGGGCGACGTACCCGAGCGACGACGCCGGGACCGGCGCGCCCTCGAGCCGCACGGCTCCGTCGTCGACGAGCAGGCCGTGCTCGAACGCCGGGTCCACGTCGAGCACCACGCGCGCACCCGGCTCGAGGTCCACCTGCGCGCCGACGAGCGGGGTGTACGCGGTCGCGGGCGACCGGAGCAGCGTCCCGGCGACCCGCAGGCCACCGAGGAAGACCTGGACGCGCGCGCCGCCCGCGGTCGCGACGGGCAGGTCCGCATGGTGCTCGAACGCGGGCGGGTCGCCGAGCCGGTCCCCGGGCAGCGCGACCCAGAGCTGGACCCCGTGCAGAACGGGCGGCCGGGCGCCGCGCGGCGACTCCTCCGAGTGCGAGATGCCGCGTCCCGCGGTCATGAGGTTGAGCTCCCCGGGGCGGACCGTCCGGAGCGAGCCGACCGCGTCCCGGTGCAGGATCTCCCCCGCGAAGAGCCACGTGACCGTCTGGAGGCCGGTGTGCGGGTGCGGGGGCACCTGCATGCCGTCGGTGCCGTCCCCGATCTCCGGCAGCGGGTCCGGGCCGTAGTGGTCGAGGAAGCACCACGCGCCGACGAGCGAGCGGGCGCGCTGCGGGATCGTGCGCCGCACGCGCATCGCGCGCGTGCCGCCGAGCGGGACGTCCCGGTGCTCGAGGATCTCGATCACCCCGGCCGCGCCGCCCTGCGGGGTCGCCCCGGCGGAGCCCACGCGCTCCTCGGGACGGGTCTCGAGGTTGCTCATCCGTCGAGCGTAGGCGCTGCGGGGCCGCGCGGGGAGGTCTCGCGCGTCACCCCGGCGCTCCCCGGTCGGGCCCCGGCCCCGCGCTCAGCCTCGCGCGTACTCGGCGAGCACGACGCCGGACTCGTACGGCGTGACCGCCACGGGCCGCAGCGCCGCCGGACGGTACGGCCGGTCGCCGAACAGCCGGACGCCGTCGCCGAACAGCACGGGGTTGATCTTGAGCACGAGGCGGTCGATCTCGTCGGCGAGCACGGCGGCGAGCGCGCCCCCGCCGCAGAGCCAGATGCCGGCGCCGTCCTCGGCCTTGAGCTCGCGGACGACCTCGACCGGGTCCCGGTCGGTCAGCTCGACGCCCGCGGCGCCGTCGGGCGCCTCGTGCTCGCGCGAGAACACGATCTGGCGCAGGTGCCGGTAGGGGTCCGGCTGGGCCGGGAGCCCGACGGCGTAGGTGTTCCACCCCATGAGGACGGTGTCGAACGGGCCGCCGTCCACGGCGAGCCCCGCGGCGGCCGCGAGGTCCGTGGGGGCGGTCCCGCGGTACTTCTCCCAGATCCCCGCCATGTGGTCGCCCTCGAAGAGGAACGCGTCGAACTCGCCCGACGGGCCGGCGATGAAGCCGTCCGCGCTCACGGCGACGTAGTAGGTCAGGTCTCGCATGCTGCCTCCTGGCACAACGGGTGTAGTGGTTGGAACCATAACAGGTGTCGTGGTCGGGCGGGTACCCTGAGGCCATGGCGAAGAACGACGCACGCCGCCAGGCCCTCGCGGACGCGGGGATCGCGGTGCTCGCGCGCGAGGGCTCCCGCGGCCTCACGCACCGGGCGGTCGACGCGGAGGCGGGCGTCCCCGTGGGCACGACGTCCAACTACTTCCGCAGCCGGGAGGCGCTCGTCACCGGCCTCTTCGACCGCATCGGCGCGCGGCTGGCGCCCACCCCGGAGGACCTCGCCGCGCGGGCCGACGAGCCGCCGAGCCGCGCGCTCTTCGCCGCGTACGTGCGCGACATCGTGCGCCGCCTCACCACCCACCGCGAGGTGACCCTCGCGCTCTACGAGCTCCGCCTCGAGGCCGCCCGACGGCCCGACCTCGCGCGCTCGCTCGGGGAGTGGCAGCGCGCCGGGCTCGACGCCGACGTCGCGTTCCACGAGGCCGCCGGGCTCCCCGGCGGGCGGCGGGAGGTCGCGCTGTTCCACTACGCGATCGAGGGGCTCGTCCTCGACCGCCTCGTCGCGCCCGTCGACCCGGAGACGTCCACCGACGAGATCGTCGACGCGCTCGTGGCCGGCCTGCTCCCGTAGCCGTCGCCCGGGTCGGCGCGCACCGCGCGTCGCGCTGGACGGCCTTCGCACGGCGCGGATCCCGCGGGAAGATGGCAGCGAGGCCCCTCGGAGCAGGATTCCGAGGGGCCTCGCCGTTCCGCGCGACCCCGGGGCGGTCGGGCCGAGGCCCGTCGGGGCGCCGCTCGCGACGAGGCGGCCCGGCGCCGTCGTCGTGGCCCGGGGGTGCCCGGGCGGGCGGTGGCGCCGATCGCGGTCGGCCTTCCGGGTCCGTCGGAACCTGCGTCGTCGCACGCAGCCCGCAGCAGGGGGCGCGGGTCGTCCACCGTTCTCCGGTCGGCCGTGCCCTCGCGTTCGCCCGAGGACGTCGTGCGCTCCTGGCGGGGCCCTGGGGCCCCTGGGTGTGCGTGCCGGAACGTCGTCGTCCACGTGCGGCCGTCCGGGCCGTTAGGCACGTTTGTAGTCCTCGCCCCGGGGGTCTGCAAGGGTTCCGACCGATGTCATTCTGGCGTCCCCGAAGGCCACAGGTTCGTCCACAGGCCGCCCCGCGCCGTTCCCACGCGACCCACAGCCCTGTGGACGAATTCTGTGGACGACCGCGCGGCTCGCCGCGCCCCGCGACGCGCCCGTGCGCACGTCGTGCGCACGGCCTTCGGACGCGTCAGACCCAGAACTGCGTCGTCGGGGTGGCGGCCGGCGTGAGCCGCTCGTCGAGGTCGAGGTCGCGCACGACGAACCCGCCGTCGTCCACGAGGGCCCCCGCGAGCCGGCCCTGGAGCATCGCCGCGAGCCGTGCGACGAGCACCCGGGCGCGCGAGCGCGCGATGACGTGCAGCCCCGACGGGCGCTCGACCTCGAGCTCGAACGGGTCCGGGGGCACCCACGTCACGCCGTAGGCGTGCGGGCCGTGCTCGCGCCAGTCGAGCGCCCCGAGCGCGAGCGGCACCTGCGGCACGCGCCGCGCCCAGAGCCGGACCGCGCCGTCGTACGGGGTCTCGCCGGACAGGACGTACTCCGCGAGGCCGTCGGGGCGCGGGTGGACCGCGACGACGCGCGCGCTCGGCACGGTCGTGCGCAGCACGCCCAGCGCGTCGTCCGGCCCGAGCACCTGCGCGCTGTACAGCGTGAGGTCGACGCCGGACGCCGGGTCGGGCGTGAGGACCGTGCGGCCGTCGGCCACGACCGCTCCCCCGACGCGGCGCGCCGCGGCGACGGCCCAGCCGAGCACCTGGAGCTCCAGCCCCTGCGGCAGCCCGGCGGCGAAGGCGCGCGCGAGGCCGTCGCGGTCGTCGGCCACGGCCGGCACCTGGCGCGGCGCCGGGTCGTCGACGTGGAGCGCGAACGCCTCCGCGGCGCCCGCCGCGAGGTCGAGCGCCTGCGTCTGGGCGGGAGTGAGCGGGAACGGCCCGACGGCGCGCGCGCCGTCGGCGAGGCGCAGCTCCCCGGGCGCGACGACGCCGTCGGGCACGACGCCGCGGAACCGCGCTCCGGCCATCGGGCGGGCCGCTCCCCCGCCGCCGGGCGGGGACGTCCAGGCGGCGTCGGCGAACCACGCGCGCGCGAGCGCGTCCACGGGCGTGCGCGCCGCGCCGCGCGAGCGGGGCAGCGCGAGGAGGTGGGCACCGGCGTGCGCGTCTGGCACGAGACCGGCGACGGTGGCGTCCATGACCGGAGCGTAGTTGGTCCGGAATGCCGGGATGTTACGCGCGTGTCACGGGATCGGGTCAGGCGCGGACGTCGTGCAGGTGGTGGACGACGTCGTGGACGAAGTACTGCCCGAGCGTGCGGACGGTGAACACCGACCCGTTCGAGCGCCGTCCGGGGCGCTCCCACTGGTCGGGGACGAGCGCGTCGAACCGACCGGCGACCCGCTCGCCGGCGACCCGGAGCTCGCGCGCGACGGCGGCCGGGTCCTGGTGCGCGTAGTCCTCCTCGACCGCGGTCGCGTCCTGGTCCCAGTTCGCGAACTGCGGGTCGTCGCCCTCGACCATGGACTGCACGCGCACGTCGAAGACCGAGAACACGTCGCGCACGTGCGCGGCGTACTCGAGCACGGACCACGTCGTCGGGGCCGGACGGTCGCGCACGTCATCGCGGCCGAGGGCGGCGACGTAGCGCGGGATCGCGTCGCGCACGGCCGCGCCGACCTGGTCGGGCGTCACCTCGGCGGCCACGAAACCGCACTCGGGACAGGGTCGCTCCATGACCCACGTCCAGTCCTTGGTGTCCGCGGGGACGGGCGGGAACTGCGGGTCCGGCGCGGCGGCGGGCACGCCCTCGGGCGAGGCGGTCGGGTCCATGGCGGCAGTGTGCCAGACGGCGCCGACCAGGCGATTAGCGTTCTGACACGACCTCCCTATGATGTCAGCATGCCCAAGATCATCGGAGGGTCCCTCCACGAGCACCGCGCCCAGACCCGGCAGAAGCTCTTCGCGGCGCTCTCGACCCTCATGACGGACCGGGGCTTCGACGCGATCTCGCTCGCCGACATCGCGGCGGCCGCAGGGGTGGGTCGCACGGCGGTCTACAACCACTTCCCCGACAAGGAGGCGCTCCTGCTCGGGTTCATCACCCACGAGACGGAGCAGTACGTGGGCACGCTCGAGCGCGCGCTCGAGGACGTGGACGACCCCGTGGAGCAGCTGCGCACGTACATCCGCCAGCAGGCGCAGCTCAAGCGCGTCTTCCACCTCGCCCCGGGGCCGGACCTGCGGACGGTGCTCTCGCGGTCCACGCGGCAGCGCCTGCGCGAGCACGCCGAGCTCGTCGAGGCGATCCTGCGCCGCATCGTCGGCTCGGGGATCGAGGCCGGGGAGTTCCCGGCGCAGGACATCGACACGACCGTCCAGCTCGTCAACGCGTGCCTCTCGGGCCGGCTCGTCCCCGACGACCCGGCCGCGCGCGAGCAGGCGATCGAGGCGACCGAGGCGTTCGTGCTGCGCGCCGTCGGCGCCGACGTCCCGTCGCCCGCGCTCTCGCGCTGACGCCCGTCCGGCCGACCGCCCCGCTCGGTCTTCTGCTGCGTGCGGAAGAGCCGGGAATCACGGTGCTGCCCGCAGCAACCGTCACCTAGCCTCGGGGGATGCCGACCGTCCGCCGCCGCACGCGCCCACGCACGACCGCGCGGACGCGTGCCGGGCTCGGGGTCCCGTTCCGCAACGTCTTCACGGCGAACCTCAGCTCGAGCCTCGGCGACGGCGTCGCCCGGGTCGCGGCACCGCTGCTCGCGGCCCGGCTCACCGACGACCCCCTCCTCGTCGGCGGCGTCGCCGCTGCCTCGCTCCTCCCGTGGCTCTTCCTCGCGATCCCCGCCGGCGTGCTCCTCGACCGCGTGGACCGCCGCCACGCGCTCGCGCTCGCGAACGGCGCGCGCACGCTCCTCGCGCTCGGCCTCGTGGCGCTCGCCGCGACCGGCACGCTGACGATCTGGTGGCTGTTCGCCGTCGTGTTCCTCTACGGCGCGCTCGAGACCGTGTACGACGGCGCGATCCGGGCCGTGCTCCCCTCGATCGTCGCGCCCGCCGACCTCCCGCACGCCAACTCCCGCATCGAGGCGGGCGAGATCACCGTCCAGAACTTCCTCGCGCAACCCCTCACGTCGGCGCTCTTCGCCGTCGCGGTCGTCGTGCCGCTGGGCACGGGCGCGGCCGCGTACGCGGTCGCCGGGGCGCTCGCGCTCTTCCTCCCCGCCGTCGCCGCGGGCGAGCACCGCACCCCCGGTCCCGACGGCGCCGAGCCCGCCCCTGCGTGGTTCCGCCAGCTCGGCGACGGCTTCCGCTACCTGTGGGCTCACCCCACGCTGCGCCCGCTGTGGATCCTGTCGACCGTCGTCGCGCTGTGCTTCTCGGCAGCGACCGCGACGACCGTGCTGTACGTGCTCGACGTGCTGGGCGTGCCCGAGGCCTGGTACGGCACGTTCCTGCTCGTCGGCGCGGTGGGCTCGCTCGTCGCGGCGGCCGTCGTGAACCGGGCGAAGGAGCGCTTCGGGACGGGCCGTTCCATGGCGGCGGCCAACCTGCTGTCGCCGCTGACCGTCGCGCTCCTCGGCCTCGTGCCGCTCCTGCCGTCGGGCGGCGTCGCCGTCGCGGCCGCGCTGCTCGCCGTGGGGTTCGGCGCGGTGACGCTGTGGAACGTGCTCGTCATGTCGCTGCGCCAGGCGATGATCCCGGGTCGGCTGCTCGGGCGCGTGCACGGGACGTGGCGCACGCTGCTGTGGGGCGTCATGCCGCTCGGGTCGTTCCTCGGGGGCCTGCTCGCGCGGGTCGACCTCACGACCCCGCTCCTCGTCGGCGGCGGGCTCGGCACGCTGGCCGCGCTCGTCGGATACCGGTTCGTCGCCGGGCTCCCCGACCCGGAGGACGTCGACCAGATCCCGGAACGAGGATAGGCAAGCCTCACCTGAGTGGGCTACAGTTCGTGACGCATCGTCATGACAGGACGTCATGACGCGCGAGTCCCACCCCCACGCACGCAGGAGCCACCGTGACTGCTCTCACCCACGACCTCGACCGCACCGACGAGACCGTGCCGCTGTCCCAGCGCCTGCGCGAGGGCACACGCCCGGAGCACGAGCAGGCCGAGGCCTCGGGGTTCGTCGAGCGGCTCATGTCGGGACGGCTCGACGTCGCGGCGTACGCCGACCTCGCGGCGCAGCAGTGGGCGATCTACGGCGCGCTCGAGGACGCGAGCGCCGCGATGCGCGAGGACGCCCAGGGCTCCACGCTCGTGTTCGACGAGCTCACGCGCACGCCCGAGATCGAGAAGGACCTGACGTTCCTCGTCGGCCCGGACTGGGCCGAGCGCATCGCGATCCACCCCGCGACCGAGCGCTACGTGGCCCGGCTGCGCTCCGTCGGCGCGTCCCTGCCCGCGTACGCGGCGCACGCGTACACGCGCTACCTCGGCGACCTCTCGGGCGGGCAGATCATCAAGCGCATGCTCGAGCGGCACTACGGCCTCTCCGGCGACGGCCTCGCGTTCTACACGTTCGTCGAGATCCCCAAGTCGAAGCCGTTCAAGGACGTGTACCGAGAGCGCCTCGACGCGCTCGTCCTGTCGCCGGAGCAGCTCGACGAGACCGTGGCCGAGGCCAAGCACGCGTTCCGCCTCAACAGCGACCTGTTCGCCGACCTCGGCGCCGCCCACCCCTGACCCCCAGCGCCGAGCATGCGCTTTTTTGGAGCCCCCCGCCGGACAGCCCGAACAAACTCCATAGGAGGG
>NZ_JAAFAN010000041.1:0-41200 GCF_010287905.1 Cellulosimicrobium composti | reverse complement strand
GGCGGCGGTCGTGGTCCGGGCGCGGGCCGCGCCGGCGGCGCGCCGCGCCGTGCGGGGCGCGGGAAGCCGGCCGAGCCGCAGCGCGACGTGCACGTCGAGGACGGCGTGCGCCTGCAGAAGGTGCTCGCGTCCGCGGGCCTCGGCTCGCGCCGCGCGTGCGAGGAGCTCATCACCCAGGGCCGGGTCGAGGTCGACGGCGTGCGCGTCAGCGAGCTCGGGGTGCGGATCGACCCGGCGAGCGCCGTCGTGCACGTGGACGGCATGCGCCTGCAGCTCGACTCGTCGCGCGTGACGCTCGCGCTCAACAAGCCGCGTGGCGTGGTGTCGACGATGCACGACCCGGACGGCCGCCCGTCGATCGCCGAGCTCGTGGCCGACCGGACAGAGCGGCTGTTCCACGTGGGCCGCCTCGACGCGGACAGCGAGGGCCTGCTGCTGCTCACGAACGACGGCGAGCTCGCCAACCACCTCGCCCACCCGTCGCACGAGGTCGCCAAGACGTACCTCGTCACGGTGCGCGGCAAGGTGCCCGGCAACGTCGCCAACCGGTTCCTGCACGGCATCGAGCTCGAGGACGGCGTCGTGCGCGCGGACGCGTACAAGGTCGTGGACCAGGTGGCCGACCAGACGATGATCGAGGTCGTGCTGCACTCGGGCCGCAACCGGGTCGTGCGCCGCATGTTCGACGAGGTCGGGCACCCCGTGACGCGCCTCGTGCGCACGCGCATCGGCCCGATCGCGCTCGGCAACCTCCGCCCGGGCACGACGCGCGTCCTCGGCCGCACGGAGCTCGGCACCCTCATGGCGAGCGTCGGGCTCTAGCCCGCCGCCGCACCACCACCCCGACGGACCGCCGCGAGGCGGGCCGTCCCGCACGAAGGAGCACCATCCATGCCGGTCCGGGCGATCCGGGGCGCGACCCAGCTCGACGCCGACGAGCGCGAGCACCTCTTCGAGCGCACGCGAGAGCTCGTGCGGGCGGTCCTCGACGCGAACGCCGTCGACACCGACGCGCTCATCTCGATCCTCTTCACGTGCACGCCCGACCTCGTCGCCGACTTCCCGGCGGCGGCGGCGCGCGAGATGGGCCTCGGCGACGTGCCGCTCATGTGCGCGACGGAGATCGCGGTGCCGGGCGCGCTCCCGCGCGTCGTGCGCCTCATGGCGCACGCGGAGCTCGACGTCGAGCGCTCCGCCGTCCAGCACGTGTACCTCCACGGGGCGACGACGCTGCGCAAGGACCTGGCCCAGTGAGCGCGCAGGGCGCGGCGGCGCACGAGGGCCCGCTGACGGTCGCCGTCGACGGCCCGTCCGGGTCGGGCAAGTCGAGCGTCTCGAAGGGGGTCGCGCGCCGGCTCGGGCTCGCGTACCTCGACACGGGCGCGATGTACCGCGCGGCGACGTGGTGGTGCCTGCGCCGTGGCGAGGACCTCACGGACCAGGTCGCGGTCGCGCGCGCGGTGCGCGTCATGCCGCTCGTCATGGGTCTCGACCCGTCGGCCCCGACCGTCCACGTGGACGGCACCGACGTGGGCGAGGCGATCCGCTCGACCGAGATCTCGACGGCCGTGAGCGCGGTCGCGACGAACCTCGACGTGCGGGCCGAGCTGCGGCGCCTGCAGCGCGCGGTGATCGACGCCGAGCGCACGCCCGAGGGGTACGCGGGCGGGCGCGGCGTCGTGGCCGAGGGCCGCGACATCACGACCGTCGTCGCGCCCGACGCCGACGTGCGCGTGCTGCTCACGGCGAGCGAGGAGGCGCGCCTGGCACGGCGCTCCCTCGACGTGCACGGCACGGCCGACGCCGCCGCGGTCGAGGCGACGAAGGACCAGGTGCTGCGCCGCGACCGCGACGACGCGACGGTCTCTCAGTTCCACGTCGCGGCCGACGGCGTCGTGACCGTCGACTCGTCCGACCTCGACCTCGAGCAGACGGTCGACGCCGTGCTCGCCGTCGTCACGCAGGTCACCGGGCGGGTGGTCGGCCCGCGCCAGGGCTCGTGAGCCCCGCGGCGTCCGCGGACCGCGTGCCGTCGCCGGCGGGGCCGGCGTGGTCGCGCTGGGTCGGGCGCTTCCTCGCGCGCGTCGTGTGGGCGACGCAGGTGATCGGCGCGGAGAACGTCCCGGCGGACGGACCCGTCGTGCTCGCCGCCAACCACACGGGTTTCGTCGACGGACCCGTCGTGCTCGGCGTCGCGCCGCGCCCGCTGCACGTGCTCGTCAAGGAGGAGATGTTCGTCGGGCCCGTGGGCTGGGTGCTGCGCGCGGCGGGCCAGATACCCGTCGACCGTGCCGGCGGGCGCCGGGCGCTCGCTACCGGGCTCGCGGTGCTGCGCCGCGGCGGGGCCGTCGGCGTCTTCCCCGAGGGCAACCGCGGCCGCGGCGACGCGACGTCGGCCCGCGCGGGCGTCGCGTGGCTCGCGCTCAACGGGCACGCGCGCGTCGTCCCCGTCGCGGTGCTCGGCACGCGCCGCACGGGCGAGGGCGTCAACCGGCTCCCGGGCCTGCGGCGCCGGCTCGTCGTCCGGTTCGGCGAGCCGTTCGAGGTGGAGCGCGCCCCGGGCACGAGCGGCAAGCAGGCGCTCGAGGACGCGAACGAGCGGATCCGCACCGCGCTCGCCGCGCTCGTCGCGGACACCGTGGCGCGCACGGGCGTCGCGCTGCCGCTGGACGACCCGAACCGGGAGCGGCGGGCGGCGGCGTGAGCGCGGACGGGGCGGTCGCGCACGTCGTCGGCGACCGACCCGGCACCGGCATCCTCGTCGGTCTCGCGTCCGCGCTCGCGTTCGGCGCGAGCGGCCCGTTCGTCAAGCCGCTGCTCGAGGCCGGCTGGTCACCGGGCGCCGCCGTGCTCGCCCGCGCGCTGTGCTCCGCGCTCGTCCTCGCGCCGCTCGCCGCCGTCGCGCTGCGCGGCAGCCACGGCCTGCTGCGCGCCGAGTGGCGCCTCGTCCTCGGCTTCGGCCTCGTGGCGGTCGCCGGGACGCAGCTGTGCTACTTCGCGGCCGTCGCGCGCATGCCCGTCGGGGTCGCGCTGCTCGTGGAGTACCTCGCCCCGGTCCTGCTCGTGGGCCTGGCGTGGGTGCGCACGCGCCGCGTCCCGCCCCGGCTCACGCTCGCGGGCTGCGTCGTGGCGGTCGCCGGGCTCGTGCTCGTCGTCGACCCGGGCGGCGCCCGCCCGGACCTCGTCGGCGTCCTGCTCGCCCTCGGCGCGGCCGTGGGCGTGGGCACCTACTTCGTGCTCTCGGCCCGCCCGACGCGCCTGCCGCCCGTCGCGCTCGCCGCCGCCGGGCTGGGCGTGGGCGCCGCGGGGCTCGGCGCCGCGGGACTCGTGGGCCTGCTGCCCCTCGCCGCACGGTTCGAGGACGTGGCCCTCCTCGGCTCGTCCGTCCCGTGGTTCGTCCCCCTCGCCGTGGTCGTGCTCGTCGCGACGGCGTTCGCGTACGTGTCCGGCGTCGCCGCGACGGTGCGCATGGGGGAGCGCCTCGCGTCGTTCGTGGGGCTCTCCGAGGTGCTGTTCGCCGTCGTCATCGCGTGGCTCCTGCTCGGCGAGGTGCCGACGCTCGTGCAGGCCGCGGGCGGTGTCCTCGTCGTGGCGGGCGTCGTCCTCGTGCGCCTCGCGGGCACGCCCGCCGCGCGGTAGGTTCACGCTCAGGCGCCCGGTCCGGTCGTGGAGCGCGCGCACCGCAGCGCACGGGGAGGACCGATGGCCGACGCACCGGGCAAGCCCACGACCGTGGACGAGTACCTGGCGACCCTCGCCCCGGACGCGCGCGACGTCGTCGCGCACCTGCGGGCCGTCGTCCACGACACGGTGCCCGGGCTGGAGGAGCGGATCAGCTACGGCATCCCGACGTTCACGCGCGACGGGCGGTACGTCGTCTACCTCGCCGGCTGGGCGCACCACGTGTCGCTGTACCCCGTGCCGGAGGTCGACGACGCGCTCGCGCGCCGCGTCGCGCGCTACCAGGACGGCAAGGGGACGCTGCGGTTCCCGCTCGCCGAGCCCGTGCCGGACGACGTCGTGCGGGCCGTCGTCGAGCGTCTCGCCGCCCTCCGGGACGGCGCGGCCGGCTGACGGATCGCGGGCCCGGCGGCGTGCCGCACGCCACACCGGCCGGGCTTCGTTCGGAGCCCGGCGCGCGGCCTGGGAGAATGGACCCCATGACCACACCCGACCCCGCCCAGACCGGCACGCCCGGACAGACCGACGCCGTCGGGCAGGCCGAGGAGCCCCTGGCGCTCGCGGACTCCGCGGACGACGAGGCTCGCGAGCGCGCGCTGCGCGCCGGCCTCGAGGACTACGAGCTCGAGGAGACCGACCTCGTCCTCCTCGACGCCGACGGCGAGCCCGTCGAGGGCTACGAGCCCGAGGCCCCGCTGCCCGTACTGGCCGTCGTCGGGCGGCCCAACGTCGGCAAGTCGACGCTCGTCAACCGCATCCTCGGCCGTCGCGAGGCCGTCGTCGAGGACAAGCCCGGCGTCACGCGCGACCGCGTGAGCTACCCCGCCGAGTGGGCCGGCCGCCGGTTCACGCTCGTCGACACCGGCGGCTGGGAGGTCGACGTCGCCGGGATCGAGTCGAAGGTCGCCGACCAGGCGGAGGTCGCGATCTCGCTCGCCGACGCGGTCCTCTTCGTCGTGGACGCGACCGTCGGCGCGACGGCCACGGACGAGCGCGTCGTGCGCCTCCTGCGCGAGTCCGGCAAGCCCGTCGTGCTGTGCGCCAACAAGGTCGACGGTCAGTCGGGCGAGGCGGACGCCGCCTACCTCTGGAGCCTCGGCCTCGGCGAGCCCCACCCCGTCTCGGCCCTGCACGGCCGCGGCACGGGCGACCTGCTCGACGCCGCGATGGCGGCCCTGCCCACCGAGTCCGCGCACGGCGAGGTGCGGCCCACCGGCCCGCGCCGCGTCGCGCTCGTCGGGCGCCCCAACGTCGGCAAGTCGTCGCTGCTCAACAAGATCGCCGGCTCCGACCGCGTCGTCGTGGACGAGACGGCGGGCACCACGCGCGACCCGGTCGACGAGCTCGTGACGATCAAGGACGTCCCGTACGTGCTCGTGGACACCGCGGGCATCCGCCGCCGCGTGCACCAGACGAAGGGCGCCGACTTCTACGCGTCGCTGCGCACGCAGGCCGCGATCGAGAAGGCCGAGCTCGCGGTCGTCCTCGTCGACGCGTCCGTGCCGCTCACCGAGCAGGACACGCGCGTCATCTCCCAGGTCGTGGACGCGGGGCGC
The DNA here is from genome assembly GCF_010287905.1 of Cellulosimicrobium composti. Lineage (NCBI taxonomy): Bacteria > Bacillati > Actinomycetota > Actinomycetes > Micrococcales > Promicromonosporaceae > Cellulosimicrobium > Cellulosimicrobium composti. The sequence goes on along the minus strand of NZ_JAAFAN010000041.1, from coordinate 35,963 downwards.
GCGCTCGTCATCGCGTACAACAAGTGGGACCTCATGGACGACGACCGTCGCCCGTACCTCGAGCGCGAGATCGAGAAGGACCTCGTGCAGGTGCAGTGGGCGCCGCGCGTCAACGTCTCCGCGCGCACCGGCTGGCACACCGACCGGCTCGTGCCCGCGATCCAGCGCTCGCTCGAGTCGTGGGACATGCGCATCCCCACGGGTCGCCTCAACGCCTTCCTCGGCGAGCTCGTCGCGGCGCACCCGCACCCGCTGCGCGGCGGCAAGCAGCCCCGCATCCTCTTCGCGACGCAGGCGTCCACGCGCCCGCCGCGCTTCGTCGTCTTCGCCACGGGCTTCCTCGAGGCGGGCTACCGCCGGTTCATCGAGCGTCGCCTGCGCGAGACGTTCGGCTTCGAGGGCACCCCCATCGAGATCAGCGTGCGCGTGCGGGAGAAGCGCAAGCGGTGAGCGAGAGCGCGCGCACCGCTCCCGCCGGGCTGACCCGGCGGGGCGGCGCGCTGCGCCTCGGCGTCGCCCGGGACACCGCCGCGGTGCGGCACCTGGTGACGTTCCTCGTCGTCACGGTCGCGACCGTGCTCGTCACGCGCTTCCTCCTCGCCGCGTCGGGGTACCCGCAGGTCGGCGGGGGAGACCTGCACGTCGCCCACGTGCTGTGGGGCGGGCTCGGGATGGCGCTCGCCGTGGTCGTGCTGCTGTCGTTCGTCGGCCCGGCGCTGCGCTCGCTCGGGGCCGTGCTCGGCGGCGTCGGGTTCGGCCTGTTCGTCGACGAGATCGGCAAGTTCGTCACGGCGGACAACGACTACTTCTACGAGCCGACGGCGGCGCTCATCTACGCGACCGTCGTCGTGCTCGTCCTCGTCGTGGAGGCCCTGCACGGCCGGCGTCGGCACCACCCGGCGGAGTACCTCGCGGTCGCGACGGACCGGGCCGTCGCCGGCGTCGCGGGCGGCTTCACCGACGACGCGCGCGCCGAGGCCCGGGCGCTCGTCGAGCTCGGGCGCGGCGAGCCCGCGGCGGACGAGGTGGCGGCGCTCGTCGAGGCCGTGCCGCGCGACGACGTCGACGTGCCCGACCCGGTGCGCGCCCTCGTGCGGCGCGCGGCGTCGTGGTTCGCGGCCGCCCTCCAGCGGCGCTGGGCGGCCGTCGTCGTGGTGGTCCTCGTGCTCGGCACGGCGCTCGGGTCGCTCGCGGCCGGGCTGCGCGTGCTCGGCGGCGGCATCGACGTGCCCCGCTGGGTCGGCGTCGGGATCGTCGTGGGCGCGGCGGCGACGGTCGCGTGCGTCGTGGCGGGCGTCGTCGTCGCGCGCGGCGGGCGGGCCGAGGACCGCCGGGCCGGTGCCGTGTGGGTGCGGCGCGGCGTGCTCGTCTCGCTGCTGCTCACACAGCTCCTCGTGTTCCGGGCGCTGCAGTGGGTCGGCGTCGCCGGGCTCACGGTCGACCTGCTCGTGCTCGCCGCGCTCGGCGCCGGCCTCGGAGGGGACGACGAGCGTCGCGGGACCGGGTGGCGGCCGGCGCGCCACTAGCTGCCCCGACATCTGGCGCGCCAGGAGGGTCCGGCCTACCGTCGGCTCATGACGTACCTCGTCCAGGCCTTCGGGGCGATCCCGTGGCGGGCGCTCCGCCGCCGCAGGAACTCGCGACGATGATCCGGCAGATCACCCGGCAGACCAGCACGATCGCGTCCGGTGCGCCGGTCGAGGTGAGACCGTGCAGCGGCGCACCGCCGGAGACCGGGACCTGACCATGACCACCCGCGCCCCCGAGACCAGCAGCGCTCTGCCCACCGAGCTCGACGTCGACCTCGCCGTCATCGGGTTCGGCAAGGGCGGCAAGACCCTCGCCGCCGCCCTGGGTCGACGTGGTCAGCGCGTCGCCATGATCGAGCAGTCCGACCAGATGTACGGCGGCACGTGCATCAACATCGGCTGCGTCCCCACCAAGGCCCTCGTCTACGACGCCGAGACCCTGAGCGGCCCCGGACCCGGGCGCTACCAGCAGGCCGCGCGCCGCACCGCCGACCTCACCGCACTGCTGCGCGGCAAGAACTTCTCGATGCTCGACACCCTCGACGCCGTCACCGTGATCACCGGCACGGCGCGCTTCACTGACCCGCACACCCTCACGGTGCGCGCCGGCGGCGACACCCTGCGCGTGACGGCGAGGACGATCGTCATCAACACCGGAGCGGACCCGGTCCTGCCCTCCGTCCCCGGGCTGCGTGACAGCCTCCACCTCGTCACCAGCACGCAGCTGCTCGCGCGACCTCAACGACCCGACGACCTCGTGGTGATCGGTGGCGGCTACGTCGCCGTCGAGTTCGCCTCGATGCACGCCGCGTTCGGTACCCGCGTCACGCTCCTCGAGCGCGGACCCCGGATCCTGCGCAGCGAGGACGACGACATCGCCGCCACGGCCACCGAGATCCTCACGACCGCGGGCGTCACCGTCCACACCAGCGTCGTCGTCACCGACGTCAAGGACGACCACGCCGCGTCCGTCGTCACCTTCGCCGACCCGGCCGGCGTCGAGCGGACGGTGCGCGCCGACACCGTCCTGGCGGCACTCGGGCGCCGCCCGCACACGGCCGACCTCGGCCTCGACGCGGTCGGCATCCAGACCGATGCGAACGGCGCGGTGATCGTCGACGAGCACCTGCGCACCACCCAGCCCCACGTCTACGCGGTCGGCGACGTCAACGGCGGCCCTCAGTTCACCTACATCTCCCTCGACGACTACCGCATCGTCCTCGACGACCTCACCGGCGCCGGGCGACGCACCACGACCGACCGTCGAGCCGTCGCGTTCGCCCTCTTCATGACCCCGCCCCTGGCCCGCGTGGGGCTCACCGAGACCGAGGCCCGTGCGACCGGCCGCCCCCTGCGCATCGCCACCCGCAACGTCGCCGACATGGCCACCGTGCCCCGCGCGCGCATCGTGCACGACCCGCGCGGCGTCATGAAAGCCGTCGTCGACGCCGAGACCGACCAGGTCCTCGGCGTCACCATGCTCAGCCACGACTCGCACGAGACGATCAACACCGTGGCTCTCGCCATGCGCCACGGCATCACCGCCAGCCGGCTGCGCGACGAGATCTACACGCATCCCTCCATGACCGAAGCCCTCAACGACCTGTTCGCCAACCTTCACCCGGCCGAGGGCTGACCGAGGCTGTGCGGCTTCGAGAGAAGCCGCCATGGGGACGTCCGGCCTCGACGGGGCACGCGCGGGCGGCGACGGGACCGGCTCAGGCGGCCGGGACGGGTGCGGGGCGCAGGAGCGCGGCGAGGCGGCGGACCTCGCCGAGCAGGCGCGCCGCGGCGCGGGCGAGGGTGCCGTCGTCGTGGACGCGGCCGTCCTCGCCGAGCCAGCGGCGCAGGTGCACGGTCACCGCGGCCCCGACCGGGAGCATGCCGAGCGCGACGACGACGGGCGTGATCGCCTCGACGGCGCGCATCCCGCCCGACGACATCCCGTACGACACGAAGCCCACCGGCTTGTTGCGCCACTCGTCGGCCAGGTAGTCGAGCGCGTTCTTCAGCGGGGCCGTGTACCCGCGGTTGTACTCCGGCATGACGAGCACGACGGCGTCCGCCGCGTCCACGCGCGCGCTCCACGCGAGCGTGTGGGCGTGCACGTAGCCCCCGGAGTGTGCGTCCACGGGCTCGTCGAGGAACGGCAGGGCGATCTCGGCGAGGTCCGCGACGTCGACCTCGAGGTCCGTGTCGGCGGGCACCTGGGCGAGGAACCAGTCGGCCACGGCCGGGCCGACGCGCGTGGGGCGGGTGCTGGCGACGACGACGAGCAGCTTCACGAGGGGTCTCCTGAGGGGGTGGGAACGGAACCGGCGCGGTCCGCGGAGTGCGGCGCCCGGACGGTGAACAGGGCGAGGAACGGCTGGACGAGCGGTCCGACCGCGAGGGCGTAGACGACGGTCCCGACGCCGACCGTGCCGCCGAGCACGAGCCCGACGCCGAGGACGGCGAGCTCGACGGCGAGGCGCGACCAGCCCAGCGGCCAGCCGCGCGCCGCGAGCCCGGTCATGAGCCCGTCGCGCGGCCCGGGCCCGTACCCGGCGCCGATGTACAGCCCCGTCGCGGCGGCGTTGAGCACGACGCCGAGGACGAGCAGGCCGATGCGCGGCGCGAGCGCGTCGGCCGGGGGCAGCACGGCGAGCGTGAGGTCGACGAAGACTCCGACGAGGACCACGTTGGCGACGGTGCCCAGCCCCGGCCGCTGGCGCAGCGGGACCCAGAGCGCCAGCACGACGACGCTCGCGAGGATGACGACGGCGCCGAGCGGGAGGCCGGTCGCGCGCGCCACTCCCTGGTGCAGCACGTCCCACGGGAACAGGCCCAGCTCCGCGCGCACGAGCAGCGCGATGCTCGCGCCGAAGAGCGCGAGCCCGGCGACGAGCTGGACGAGGCGACGTGTCGTTGACATGTCATCGATCCAAGCACGGGACTCGATGACATGTCAACGAGTGTGGGATGCTGGTCCCATGACCGACGCCGCACCGCCCCGCTGGCTCACGCCCGACGAGGAGCGCGCCTGGCGCGCCTACCGCCGCATGCAGACCGTGCTGCCCGTCGCGCTCGCCCGCGACCTCGCGCGCGACTCCGGGCTGTCCGACCCCGACTACGACGTCCTGTCGACGCTCTCCGAGCAGCCCGGCCACCGGTGGCAGCTCCGCGAGCTCGCCGCGCGCATGCTCTGGTCGCGCAGCCGGCTCTCGCACCACCTCGCACGCATGGAGACGCGCGGGCTCGTCACGCGCGAGCCCGACCCGGACGACGGGCGCAACGCCGTCGTCGTGCTCACCGACCACGGGTTCGCGACGCTCGAGGCCGCCGCCCCCGCGCACGTCGAGTCCGTGCGCCGCCACCTCGTCGACCTCGCGACGCCCGACGAGCTCGCGGCGCTCGCGGCCCTCGCCGAGCGCGTCGTCGCCGAGGTGGGCGGCCTCACGTAGCGGCGTCCGTCGCGGGTCGGGACCCGGGCCGCGGCTAGGCTGCCGCGATGACCGACGTCCCACTCGCCGCCAGCCACGACGCCTTCCCGAACCACGTCTTCGACGCGTTCGGCGTCCCACCGGTCCTGCTCGACGAACGCCTCGGCGGCTCGGTCATGGTCGTGGTCAAGCGACCGGCAGGCGGCCCGACCACGCTGCTCACGGCCGGGGTCTCACGGCTCCCCGTCGACGCGGGCCCGCCCGTGGAGCTCGCCGTCGAGGTGGCCGAGGGACAGGAGGGCGCGGGGCTGGTCGCGCTGCGGATCGTGTGCGACGACGTGGCGGTCAACCGCCGCACCCCGCCGCTCGGGACGCCGTGGCGCAACGGCGACCCCTTCCTCACCGGGACGCGGATCTCCGCGATCGTCGCGACGGGATCGCGCTGGGGCACCGAGCTGGACGACGTGCGCGACGCGGACGGCGCGGTGGTCGGCCACGTGCGCACCCTGCGGCTGCTCACCGACGCGGAGGCGCAGGTCGTCGCGGACGCCGGCTGGGCGGGCCTCGTCGAGTCGGCCGGGTCCGTCGACGCGCTGCTCGACGTCACCCGGCCGTGACGGGTCGAAGAGCCGAGCCGCGGGCTCGCGTCCGCGGTCGACGGCCCACGACGCCTCGCCGTCAGCAGTCGGGCGCGGCGTGCACGACCTCCTCGACGGTCTCGCGGCCCCCGCCCCCGGAGGCGCGGGCCGTGACCGTCACCGTGGTGTCGTCAGCGGGCTCGGCGCGCGCCGGGAAGGCCTGGTAGGCGCTCGCCCCGGGAGCGACGCCCGCGAACGACCGCGACCCGTACGCGGTCGCGACGTCGACGTCGAGCGCGACGTCCGCGTCGTTGGTCACGCGCACGGCGAGGTAGGGCGTGCCGGCGAGGCAGCGCTCGCGGACGTCGGTCGTGACCGCCGGGCCCGCGGGGACGAGGCGCTCGACCGGGATCGAGGCGGCGATGGCCTCCTGGCCCGCGACGTTCGCGTGCACGCCGTCGCCCGTGTCGTACGGCGGGTAGATCGAGGTCGGGTTCGCCGGGTCCCGCAGGACCGCGTCGAAGTCGAAGACGGCGTCGCACGTGCCGCTGCAGTTCCCGCCCTCGCGCACGAACGCGTTGACGACGGCGCGGCGCTGGTTCTGCAGCGCGGTGTAGCCGGGACGGGGCGTGATGGGCGTGACGTACACCTCGATCCCGGCGGCGCGCAGGCGCTCGAAGATCTGCCGGTAGCTCGCGAGGATCGTCTCGTCGGTGCAGCCGTTCGCGAGGTCGTTGGTGCCGTAGTAGAAGATCACGCCGGTGACGCCGTGGAGGGCGAGGACGTCGCGCTCCAGGCGCGAGACACCGTCCAGGCCGCCCCCGCCGCACACGGGCGAGCTCGTGGTGCCGCTGATGCCCTCGTTGACGACCGCGACCTGCTGCGACGCGGGCAGCTCGGCGACGACGCGGCGCGCGAGCTCGTCGGTCCAGCGCCGGTCCTGCCCGAACGCGTCGCAGCCGGGGCCGCAGTTCTCGCTGCCCACGCCGTCGACGACCGAGCTCCCGTACGCGACGACCGTGCCCGCGAGGTCGGTGTTGTAGACGTCCACGGCGCTGACGAAGTACGTCCACGGCAGGTTCTCCGTGAAGGACGCCCCGGACACCGAGCCGTTGAGGTTCCCCGAGCCGAGCGGGGCGCCGTAGTTGTTGCGGCCCGCGCGGTCGTGCAGGCTCGTCACGGTCGGGCGCGCGAGGTAGAAGGTCACGGCGAGCTCGTCCTGCGCGGCGGTGCCGATCGTCGTCGGGTCGCTCCAGACCTCGCCGCCCACGGGGATCGTCACGCTCGGTGCGCCGTCGAACGTGAGCACGCGATCCGTCCCGGGGACGATCGCCGGGCCGCCCGCGCTCAGCGCCAGGTTGGTCTGGTCGATGACGACCGGACCGGTCCCGAACTGGTTCTGCAGCCGGATGCGCACGGCGTCGCCGCCCTGGCTCAGGCGCGTCACCATGCGCAGGGACTGGTTGTCGAAGTTCTTCGTGGACACGCGCTGCTGCGACTGCGCCCAGCTCGTGAACCAGCCGTCGTCGTCGGCCTCGGCGGCGGGGAGTGCGAGGTCCTCGGCGGCGAGGGCCGGGGCGGCGGGAGCGGGGCCGGAGCCGGCCGGTGGGGGTGCGGCTGCCGCGGCGGCCGTGCCGCCGAGCGCGAGGCTCGCCGCGGTCATCGCCGCGAGCGCGATCCGCCGGAGGCGGGACGACGTCGCCGTCCTGGTCGCGGGCCTGCGGGACATGAAGCCGTTGCTGGTCATCCGTACGTCTCCTCGGCGCTGAGGTGATAGCGGTGTCAGCGCGGACAGTACCACCCCGGTACGGAAAGCCGCTTTTCGGTCACGGCGGGTGGACGGACGCGCCGACGGCGACCGGCCCCGAGGGGACCGGCCGCCGTCGCGCGCGGGGACGCCCGAGTCAGCCGAGCGGGCCGTAGAGCGCCGGGCTCGTGCGGGCGTGCGTCGCCCGCTCGAGCGCGAACGCGAGCCCGAGCAGCGGACCCTCGTCGAAGTCGCGGCCGAGGAGCTCGAGGTTGACGCCGCCGCCCGTCACGGTGGCGTCGGACTCGACCGCCTGGCCGATCGGCACCGACACCGCGGGCAGGCCGGTGTTGGGGCTGAGCCGCAGGTTCGTGCCGATCGTGCCGTACGGGTTCGCGCTCGGGTAGACGAGCGCGTCGAGGTCGGCGTCGTCGAGCATCGCGGTGACGAGCTCCTTGCCCTCGGCGAGCACCTTCGTGTGGCTGCCCTCGGGCCCGGCCCACGCCTGGTACGTCTCCTCGGCGACCGCGTCGCGCGAGACGTAGGTGCTGCGGCGCGAGGGCACGTAGCGCCCGGACTCCACGATGCCCGCGAGCGAGCGGGCCTCGACCTGCGGGGCGAGGTGCGCGGCCACGTACGCGTCGAGGTCGTGCTTGAACTCGTTCGTCGAGCCCGAGCCCTCGTTCAGCACGCTCGCGAAGCCGTTCGGCAGCACGGGCGACCACGTCGTGGGCGGCGTGACCTCGACGACGGTCGCGCCGAGCCGCTCGAGCGTCGCGCGGGTCTCCTCCCACAGCCGGCGCGTGGTCGTGTTCGTGCCGATCATCGACGGGACGTAGCCGATCCGCGCGCCGTCGAGCGCGCCGGCGTCGAGGTACTGCGTGTACGAGGCCGGGACCCTGCCCTCCTGACGCGACGTCACCGGGTCCGCGGCGTCGACGCCCGCGACCGCGTCGAGCGCGACGGCCGCGTCGAGGACGCTGCGCGCCATCGGTCCGCCCGTGTCCTGGCTGAGCGCGAGCGGGATGATCCCGTCCCGGCTCGCGAGCCCGACCGTCGGTCGGACGCCGACGAGCTGGTTGTACGACGACGGCACGCGGATCGAGCCGCCGGTGTCCGTGCCGAGGCCCAGGCCCGCGAGGTTGGCCGCGATCGCCGCGCCCGTCCCGCCGCTCGACCCGCCGGCCGTGCGGCTCGTGACGTAGGGGCTCGCGACGAGCGTGCTCGTCCCGGCCGCCTGGAACGCGGAGTGCTCGGACACGAAGCCGAACGCGAACTCGTCCAGGCTGGCCTTCGCGAGGATCACCGCGCCGTCGGCGCGCAGGCCCTCGACCATCGCGGCGTCGGTCGCGGTCTGGTTCGCGTCCCAGCACCCGCAGCCGCCCGTCGTGGGCATGTCGCTCGTGTCGTAGTTGTCCTTGACCGCGACGGGCACACCGAGCAGCAGGCTCGTCATGCCGTCGCTCGCGCGCACCGCGTCGGCGCGCGCGGCGGCCTCCAGCGCGACGTCGCTCGTCGTGATGATCGAGTGCAGCGCCCGACCGCCCGCGCCCGGGTCCACGAGCGTCGCGTCGTACGCCGCGATCCTGTCGAGGTACTCCTGCGTGATCTCGACCGACGTCGTCGTGCCCGCGTTCATCGCGGCCTGCATGTCGAGGACGGACGCCTCGACGAGCTCGAACGGGCCGTCGTCGTACACCATGCGCTGCGAGACCGCGGCGAGGTCGGCGACCGTGATCGTGCCGTCGTCGTCCGCGTCGGCGGCCGCGACGTCGTCCCAGCCCGCGTCGCCGGACGTGGCGCCGAGCGCCGCGGCGACGACGTCGAGGTCGGCCGTGGTGACCTGCGCGTCGCCGGTGAGGTCGAGCTCGGTCCAGTAGGGCGCGAGGAGCGGCGCGGTCCGCGGCTCCGGGGCCGCGGTCGCGGCGGGCGCGCTCACGGCGCCGAGCACGAGGCCGCCGATCGTCAGGGTGGCGAGCCCGCCCGTGGCGGCGCGCCGGTGGGTGGTGGTCACGGACGACTCCTTCGAGGTGACGGGCGCGCGGTGCGCGGGCGTGAGGTCGGGACGGGGGCCGGTCATCGCGTGGCCGCCCGGCGGCGCGCGAGCAGGATCCCGACGCCGACGACGACCGCGAGCAGCGCGGCCCCGGCGAACCACGCGACGCTCGCGCCGGTCGTGGCGAGGGGCCCGGTGGAGCCGGACCCCGTCGGGGACGACGACGGGTCGGACGCGCCGTCGTCCCCGGGGGTCGGGGTGCCGCCGTCGTCGGCCGGGTCGCTCGGCCCGTCGGTCGGCTCGTCGGTGGGCGGGGCCGCGGTCGTGGTGACGGTCGTCGTGCCGGTCGCCGCGTCCGTGAGGGTCACAATGGCGGAGTCCGTGCCGACGAGCGTGGCCGCGGGCACGGTAAACGTCGCGACGCCGTCGGCGACTGCCGTGAACGTCAGGGTCGCGAGGGTGACGTCGCCCTCGAGCCCGGGCGAGGTGCCCAGGCGCGTCTGCGCGACGGCGACCGTGCCGGCGTCGTCGTCGGTCACGTCGGCGAAGCCGCCGTCGGGCGTGACGACCGAGTCGTCGACGAGCGCGACGCGCGCCGGGTCGTAGGCCACGGCCAGGTCGTACGCGTAGAGGTCGACGGCGCCGGTCGCGGCGACCGTGACCGTGATCTCCGCGCCGACCTCGACGGAGGCCGGTGTGCCGAGCGTGACCGCGGTGACGGACGGGGCGGCGTGCGCGGGGGCGGCGAGCGCCGCCGCGGCCAGCGCGAGGCCGCCCACGAGCGCCGCGCGCGGGCGCGGCCGCCGACGGGGGACGGGACGGGTCATGAGGCGGTCCTTCCTCGCGGCGCGTCCGTGGGACGGCGCTGCCGGTCGTGCTGATCGGGCCCCCTGCCGCCAGCGATGCTCACAAGACCCTGTTTCCCCGTCGTTTCACGACGGTTAGCACGAGCAACGACCCGGGTCTCGGTCCGGTCACGATCCCGGGGGTGGCGCCGGTGCGGCGCCGCGAGGGCGTCAGCCGAGGACGGCCGTGTCCGTCGCTCGCGTCTCCGGGTCGGGCAGCCGCCGCATGCGCAGCGCGGCGACGACGCCGAGCAGCCCCGCCGCGAGCGGGACGAGCAGCGCGACCTGCAGCGACCTTGCGCGCACGTCGTCGTTGATCCGCAGGATCTCGGCCCGCACCTCGGGCGGCTCGTCGGCGAGGAGCTCGACGAGCTGGGCGTCGCTCATGATCTCGGCGTCGTCCTCGAGGACCGCCGCGACCTGCCGCTTGTCGTCCGGCGGCAGGCCGGTGCTCGACGCCGCCTGCGCGGTGAAGCCCGTCGCGAGGGACGCGAGCATCACGGCGCCCGCGACGGCCAGGCCGAGCGAGAGCCCGAACGACCCGGCGGCGGAGCTCACGCCCGCGGCCTCGCTCGCGCGCTCCTCGGGCACAGGGGAGAGCATGTAGGCGTTGAGCTGGGAGACGAGCAGGCCGAGCCCGGCCCCGGCCACGACGAGCGGCGGTGCGAGCCACCAGCCCGACGTCGCACGCGGCACCACGAGCACGGCCGCCGCGACCCCGACGACGAGCAGCCCGAACCCCGCGAGCACGCGCGTGGCCGGGCGGCGCCGGCCCGGGCGCTTGCCCGCGACGAGGGCGGCGGCGAACATCGTCAGCGACAACGGGGCGAGGGAGAGCCCGGCGAGCAGGGCGTCGTAGCCCAGCGCCATCTGGAGGAAGATCGGCAGCGCGATCATCGCCCCGCCCAGCGACACCTGCTGCAAGAGCTGCTGCGAGACGCCGACGCGGAACGCGGGGGAGCGGAACAGCCCCGGGTCCACGAGCGTCGCGCGCCCCGCCCGCTCGCGCCGCACGAGCCACGCCGCCAGGCCCGCGAGCGCCGCCGCGCCGACGACGACGAGCGCGCCCACCGCATCGCCGCCCTCCTGCCACACGAGGACGCCGAGCACGATGCCGCCCATCCCCAGGACCGACAGGACGGTGCCGACGACGTCGACGGTCCGGTCGCCCGTGTACGGGACGTCGCGCACGAGCCGCACGCCGAGGAGCACCACGGCGACCACCGCGGCCTCGAGCCCGAACGCCACGCGCCACGACAGCGTCGTCGTGATGACGCCGCCCAGCAGCGGCCCCACGGCCGCGGCGATCGACGCCGCGGCGCCCACCAGCGCGTACACGGACTTGCGGGCTGCGCCGTCGAAGTTGCCGTGCACGAGGGACTGCATCGCGGGCAGCAGCAGTGCCGCGCCGAGCCCGCCGACGACCGACCAGAAGACCACGACGGCGACGAGGCTCTGCGCGAGCGTCATCGCGACCGCGCCCGTGCCGTACGCGAGCAGCCCCACGACGTACGCGCGCCGGCGGCCCACGAGGTCGCCCACCTTGCTGCCCACGAGGATGAACGACGCGGAGACGAGCGCCTCGAGCGCGATCGCCGTCTGCACGCCGCTCACGGTCGTGCCCAGGTCCCGCACCACGGCCGAGATGGAGACGTTCATGAAGGACGTGTCCACGACCAGCACGAACATCGCCGCCGCGAGCAGCAGCGCGAGCCGCCGCTCGACCGGCGCCGACCCTCCGGCGCGCCCGGTGCTCCGCTCCACGTCGACTCCCGTCCGTCGTCCATGCTCGGCGCGGCGGGGCGGTGCGCACCTCACCCGCCGCGGGTGCCTGCGCCACGCTCCCGGTGACCCGCCGCGCCCGGTCTGCGACCATCGCCCTATGGCCGGCGAGGGGTGGAGCTCCCGCCACGTCGTGGTGGAGGGCCGCGAGGTGTTCGTGCGCACGGGCCCCGTGGTGCCCGGCGCGCCGCCGCTCGTGCACGTGCACGGCTTCGCGATCTCGGGCACCTACCTCCTGCCCACCGCCGAACGCCTCGCGCACCGCGCGACCGCCGTCGTGCCCGACCTCCCGGGCTACGGGCGCAGCGAGGAGTGGGGTCACCCGCTCGGGATCCCCGCCCTCGCGTGGGCGCTGCGCTCGACGCTCGACGCGCTCGAGCTCGACCGCGTCGTCCTCGTCGGCAACTCCATGGGCGGACCGATCAGCCTCGAGGTCGCGCACGCCGCACCCGAACGCGTCGCCGGGGTCGTGCTCGCCTCGCCCGCCGGGGGCGTGCACAACCAGCCGTTCGCCCGGGCGGTCGCGCAGCTCGCGCGCGACGCGGTGCGCGAGAGCCCCCGCATGGCCCGCGTCGCGGTGCCCGACTACGTGCGGTTCGGCCCGATCAACGCCCTGCAGCTCTTCGCGGAGCTGGCCCGGTTCCCGTCGCTCGAGCGCGTGCTGCGCGTACCCGTGCCGACGCTCGCCGTGATCGGCACGCAGGACCCGCTCATGCCACCGCCGTGGCGCGTGCGCGAGGTCGGTTCGCTCGCGCCCCCGCACGTGACCGTCGTCGCGATCGACGGCGCCGCGCACGCCATGAACTTCAGCCACCCCGGCGAGCTCGCGCACGTCGTCGGGTGCTGGCTCGACGGCCGTCCGATCACCGACGACCCCGACGAGCCCGGCACCGCGCGCGTGCTCCAGGTCGCCCGGGGTGCCGGCCCCGTCGCCTGAGCGCCGCATGGGCACCGTCGGCCGGCCCGTGGACGTGGCCCTCACCTGGGCCCAGGCCCTCGCCTGGCGCGCACGACGGCACCTGCTCGACCCGGTCGGCGACGACCCGGCCGACCGCGTCGTCGCGCGGCTCGGCGCGGTCCCGGCGGCCTCCGACGACGCGGCCGAGCTCGCCGTCCGCGTGCGGCAGCGCACGTCCGAGCCGGGCGAGGTCGGGCGGGCGCTCGCCGAGGGGCGTCTCGTGCGCACCTACGCGTTCCGCGGCGCGACGCATCTGCTGGCGCCCGCGGACGGCGGAGCGTACCTCGCGCTGCGCCGCGCGGGCCGCATGTGGGAGCGCGCGTCCTGGCGCACCTCCTACCGTCTCGAACCCGACGACTGGCCCGACCTGCGCGCCGTCGTGCGCGAGGCGCTCGCGGACGGCCCCCTCACCCGGTCCGAGCTCGGCGACGCGGTCGCGGCGCACGACCGGTTCGCGCACCTGCGGCCGTGGTTCGGCGACGGCACCGACACGCTGCTCATGCCGCTCACCTGGTTCGGGGACATGTGCTTCGCGCCTGCCGGCGACGGCCGTACCGCGTTCCAGCGCGTCGACACGGACCCGCCGTGGGTCGAGTGGCCGGACCTCGACGCCGCGGGCCGGCACGCCGTCCTCGCGTACCTCGGCACGTACGGCCCGGCGACGCCGGACCGCGTGCACTACTGGCTCGGCGAAGGACTGGGCGCCGGGCGAGCGCGCCTCGACCGGTGGCTCGCGGAGCTGCGCGAGGACGCGCTCGTGGAGGTCGACGTCGAGGGAGACGTCGCGCTCGTGCCCCGCGAGCACGCCGACGACCTCGCGGACACGCGCCCGACCGACGCGGTGCGCCTGCTGCCCGCGTTCGACCAGTGGGTGCTCGGTCCCGGCACGGCGGACCCGCGCGTCGTCCCGGCTGCGCACCGCGGGATCGTGAGCCGCGGTGCGGCCGTCGTGACGGTGGGCGGCGTCGTCGCGGGCACGTGGAGGCTCACGGGCGACGACGTGCGCGTCACGTGGTTCGACGGCGCCGACGGTCCGCGCGGCGCGCTCGCCGCCGAGATCGAGCGGCTGGGCACGGTGCTGGGCCGGGACGTGCGTCCCGTGGTGGAGCGCTGACCGAAGCGCGCCGACGGACCGCGTCGTCAGGCGGCGAACGCGCCCGGCGTCGTGCCGAGCACGCGCCGGAAGTGCCGCGTGAGGTGCGCCTGGTCGTGGAACCCCACGGCGGCGGCCGCCTCGGCGGGTGAGCGACCGTGCAGGAGCAGGCGCCGCGCGTCGTCCACGCGGCGACCCGTGACGTAGCGGTGCGGGGGGATCCCGTACGTCTGCGAGAAGACCCGCACGAGGTGGCTCGGGTGCGCTCCGAGCACGCGGGCCGCCACCTCGATCGTGAACGACTCGGCGAGGCGGTCGTCGAGGAGGGCGCGCAGCCGCCGTGCGAGCGGTGCGTCGCGCGCGGTCGAGGCGGGGGAGCCGAGGTGGGAGCGGACGACGTCGCGCAGCGTGAGGACGCCGCACTCCGCGGCCATCGCGTCCGCCGGGTGGTCGAGCGCGCCGTGGACGTCGGAGACGACGGCGAGCGCGGCCGGGTCGCGCAGCAGCGGCTCCGCGACGGCGGCGTCCGCGGCGGGCGCGGGCAGCCACGCCGGGTCCAGGTACAGCACGCGCTTGCGGAACGGTCGTCCCCGGACGGCGGACCGGCCGTCGTGCGGCACGTGCGGCGGCAGGAGCGTGAGGGTCGCGGGCACGGCGTCGTGCGGCGCGCGGTCGAGGGCGTAGGTCACCGCGCCGTCGTCGACGAGCAGGATCGTCCAGGCGTCGTGCGTGTGCGCCGGGTAGGCGTGCCGCTCGAACGTCGCGTGGAGCACCTCGCGCACCAGCGGCACCTCGGGTCGCCAGGCCCGCGCGGAGTCGGCCATGCAAGAAACGTACAAGACCCGCCGACGAGCCCGGCGAACACTGACGTCATGGACCAGGACGACACCCTCGCGCCCCCACCCCCGACGCGCCGGCCGCGCCCGACGCGGCACCCGTGCGCTTCGACACGAAGGTCGCCGTCGTGCTGCGCGACGACCTCCTGCCGTGGCAGGAGCTCAACGTCACGGCGTTCCTCATGAGCGGCATCGCGACGAGCGCGCCCGGGCTCGTCGGGGAGGCTTACCGGGACGCCGACGGCACCGCGTACCTGCCCATGCTGCGCCAGCCCGTCGTCGTGCTCACCGCCTCGGCCGACGTGCTCGCGGAGGCACGCGTGCGTGCGCTCGGGCGCGGCATCCCGCTCGTCGTGTACACGCGCGACCTGTTCGCGACCGGGCACGACGCCGCGAACCGCGCGGCCGTCGCCGCCGTGCGCGGCGACGACCTCGCCCTCGTCGGCATCGGGCTGCGCGGGCCGCGCAACGCCGTCGACAAGGTCGTCAAGGGATCCCGCATGCACTCGTGAGAGAGGGAAGGCCCGTTCGTGCCGCCTCCGGCACCGGGGCCGACGGGCGGGGACACGAGTCGCGACGCTGCACTCGGCGTCGCTCCTTGCTGACAGTTCTGGCGAAGGTGTCAGCAAGGGCGAAGGATGAACTGTCGCTTGAGGGTTGCCCGGGCGGTGTGACGAGAGGCACGTTCCTGAGGGGGCGACTCCGGTCGAGGTCGTGCACCACATAGATGCATCATGTATCTATGCCTCGAACGACCAGCGGTTCTGCCACCGAGCAGGCGTACCGGCACGTGAAGTCCCTCGTCCTCGACGGGAGCCTGCCCGGCGGGTCCATGACGAGCGAGGGCGAGATCGCCGAGCAGCTCGGCGTGAGCCGCACTCCCGTCCGGGAGGCGTTCCTGCGCCTGGAGACCGAGGGCCTGCTGCGCCTCTACCCGAAGCGGGGCGCGCTCGTCGTGCCCGTCGCGCCGGGGGAGGCGGACGAGGTGCTCGACGCGCGCCTGCTCGTCGAGACGCACGCCGCCCAGGCCGTCGTGCGCCTGCCCGACGCCGAGCTCGCCACGCTCGTCGCGCTCCTGCGCGACCTCGTCACGGCCCAGGAGGCCGCGGTCGCCGACGGCGACGTCGCCGAGTACGCGACGCTCGACGCGCGCTTCCACCACGAGATCGTCGCCGCGGGCGGCAACGGGCTGCTCAGCACGTTCTTCGTGAGCCTGCGCGAGCGCCAGCAACGCATGGTCGCGCACAGCGTCCGATGGGACCCGAGCCGTGCCGCGACGTTCGTCGCCGGGCACCGCGGCCTCGTCGACGCCCTCGAGGTCCGCGACACGCGCACGTACAAGCGCCGCATCCAGCGCCACCTCGAGGACGCGAGGGCCGGCCTGTGAGCGCGACGACCGCCGCAGCGACCGAGGGGGAGACCTCCGCGCCCGGGGCGCGGGCCGTCGCCGGGCACCGGGCGTGGTTCCCCGTCGCGGCGGTGATGTTCGCCGTGGCGTGGGGCGGCAACGAGTTCACGCCGCTGCTCGTCATGTACCGGGAGGTCGGGCACTTCTCCGCCGTGACCGTCGACGCGCTGCTCGCCGCGTACGTCCTCGGGATCGTTCCCGCGCTCCTGCTCGGCGGCCCGCTCTCGGACCGGTACGGCCGGCGCCCCCTGCTGCTGCCCGCCGCGCCCGTCGCGCTGGCCGGGTCGCTCGTGCTCGCGGCCGGGGAGTCGTCCGCCGCCCTCCTCGCCGCGGGGCGCGTGCTGTGCGGGGTCGCGCTCGGCCTCGTCATGGCCGTCGGGACCACGTGGATCAAGGAGCTCACCGACGCCGCGGCGCGCACGTCCGGGACGTCCGACGGCGGCTCCGGCGCCCGGCGCGCCGGGCTGTCCCTCACGCTGGGCTTCCTCGTGGGGGCGGGCGTCGCGGCCGTCCTCGCGCAGTGGGCGCCCGGACCCACGCACACCGCCTACCTCCTGCACGCGGCCCTCGCCGCAGCCGCAGGGGTGTGGGTCCTGCGTGTGCCCGAGACGCGCCCCGCGCCCGACGCCGCCGTGCGCTGCAGGCTGCGCGACGACCTGCGCGTCCCGGCCGTCGCGCACCGGCGGTTCCTGCGCGTCGTCGTGCCCGTCGCGCCGTGGGTGTTCGGCTGCGCCGGGAGCGCGTACGCCGTGCTGCCCGGACTCGTGTCCGCCAGCGCGGGGGGAGCGCCCATCGCGTTCTCCGGGCTCATGACCGTGCTCGCCCTCGGCTGCGGCGTCGGCATCCAAGTACTTGGCCGGCTCATCGACACCCGGCACAGCGCGCGAGCGTCCGTCGTCGCGATGACCATCGTCGTCGTCGGCATGGGACTCGGCGCCGTCGCCTCGGCACGGCTCGACCTCGTCACCGCGCTCCTCGCCGCGATGGTCCTCGGCGCCGGGTACGGGCTCGCGCTCGTCGCCGGGCTCAGCGAGGTCCAGCGCATCGCCACGCCCGACGACCTCGCCGGCCTCACCGCCGTCTACTACTCGCTCACGTACCTCGGGTTCTTCGTGCCCGTCGCGCTCGCCGCGCTGTCCGTGCGGTGGACGTACACCCAGATGTTCCTCGGGGGGCTCGTCCTCGCCGCGCTGTGCCTGGCCGTCGTCGCGCTCGCGTGGCGCGCCCACCTGCCGACGGGGGAGCACGGCACCGAACCGGCGGCTCCCGCCGAGACCGACCGCACAGCCCCGACCGGGGCAAACGGTGCGCTGCGCGCGTCGCGGATGGGGTAGAGTATCCGAGGCTTCACGGGGCCAGGACACGCGGTGTTGTGCCGAGTGGGATGCCTTGTGACGTCGCCACGGGCTGTGGCGCAGCTTGGTAGCGCACCTGACTGGGGGTCAGGGGGTCGCAGGTTCAAATCCTGTCAGCCCGACAACGTGATGTCTTGAGACATCGGAATGGCCGGACCTACGTTTTCGTAGCTCCGGCCATTCGTCGTTTGGGGGTGGGCCTGTTGCTCAGCCGGTGGGCTGGTAGTCGCCGGTGGGACCGAGGGTGAGCTCGCGGAGGATCGCCGGTGGAGCGGTCGATGATGCGGATGTCGAGTGTCGCGGACCAGGAGAAGGACGTAGGTTCCCGCGTAAGTCCGGCCGATGCCGATGTGGTGCAGTCGGCTGGCGGTGCCCGCGACGGACGCGGTCTTCGCGCATACGGTCGTGGGTGCTCCCCGGTCGCTGCCGGGGCCGGTCCTAGATCTGGCGGTGTAGGCGGTGGCTGAGATGGCGTGGTGTTGCGGGCCCTACCGCACCGGAGAGCCGCCTCGAGCTGCTGACGAGTATCGACACCTGTCGCAGATCACTCGTGGTGCCGATCAAGACGATCGAGGACTGGCGGCTGCACGGCGAAGGGCGGCGAGCACCGGGTGGCGCGCAGTGTCGGAGATTGGGCCCGGGCGTTCTGAGACGGGCTGAAACATCCGCCTTGCGCCAATCACACTCGGTCAAACAGGGTCACAACGCCCGAGTCTCAGGTAGCGTTGCACCGTCCTTGTGTTCCGGTACCGAGTAGGTGGTGATCGCCCATGGCCGACCCGTGGCTGTCCGCTGACGACATTGCCCTCCACCTCGGTGTCACCAAGGACACCGTCTACGCGTGGATCGCCGAGAAGGGCATGCCGGCCCACAAGGTGGGTCGGCTCTGGAAGTTCCAGACAAGTGAGGTCGATGCCTGGGTGCGCAGCGGCAGCGCTGCAGCACCGGGCGAGTCCGACGGCGGGGGATGAGACCGCCGTTGTCAGTGCCCCGCAGTACGTTGGTTCACTTGCCAAGACCAGGAAGGAGGAGCCGATGAACGATCAACCTCAGCGCTACGCCCTGTCGTTCACGACCGGCGGCCTCCTGGAGCGTGAGGCCGCCGTCTTGGCGCCGGTCTATATCGAGCACCGGGACTGGGCGAAGGTGCGAGACCTTGCCGTCGAGCAGAACGTCCTTCAGGCACGGGCGTACCGGACCGGCGTCCGCCTCGTCCGGGAGACGGTCAAGCGGATGTCGGCGCTCGCGGATCGCGAGGTTGAGATCCTCGCCGACGTCACCGCGACCGAGCGCGGTCACCTCATGTGGGCTGCCGCCTGCCGCCGCTACGACTTCATCGGCGAGTTCGCCGAGGAAGTCCTCCGCGAGCGGTTCCTCACCCTGGCGGGCACCGTCTCCTACGAGGACTACGACTCGTTCTACCGCGCCAAGGCGATGTGGCACGACGAACTCGACGCCGTCTCGGCCACTACCTACAAGAAGCTCCGGCAGGTGCTCTTCAAGATGATGGTCGAGGCAGGTCTCCTGACGGCCAAGGGCGCGATCGAGCCCGCTCTCCTCTCCGCCCGAGTCGGCGAGTGCCTCACTGAGCGCACGCCGAGCGACATCCGCTTCTTCCCCACAAGGGTGGTCTGATGCCCCTGCACTCCAAGCCCACGCTGGCTCAGCAAGAAGCACACCTGTTCAAGGTGCTCAGCAGCGAGCGCTTCTTGAAGATGGAGGGCCTCGGCAACGAGGTCGCCCACTTCATCTACGACTACGACCCCGCGTGGGCGCTCGACGTCGCCCAGGCCAAGAAGCGCATCAAGACCAAGCTCGACACCGAGCGGGGCATCAAGGTCTTCGAGATCAACCTCTACGACCTGTGCGTCGAGCTGCTCAAGGCGCGCAACGTGTGGGAGCGCGTCCTGGCCGCCGAGCCGACGATGGACAAGCCCGACTTCCTCAAGATGCTCCAGAACATGCTCGACCCGCAGATGCACCTTGCCCCGGCGATCAAGGAGCGGATCGCGGGCGAGTCATTCCAGATCCTGTTTCTTACCGGTATCGGCGAGGTGTTCCCGTTCGTGCGCTCGCATACGGTGCTGAACAACCTGCAAACCGTCGTCTCGGACAAGCCGATGTTGATGTTCTTCCCCGGGAGGTACGAAGTGTCGGCCACGCAGGGCTCGGCTCTCGTGCTGTTCGGCCAGCTCAAGGACGACTCCTTCTACCGCGCGAAGCGCATCCTCGACCAGGAAGCATGACCCGATGAAACTCAACGAAATCTTCCTCAAGGACGTCACCCGCTCGATCGAGGGCGTCGTCAAGGCCGACGACGTCGACCACCTGGGCATCGAGGTCGAGGAGTACGTCTTCACCAACGACGCAGCGAAGGGTGTCGCGCCGCTGCTGGAGGAGTACACGAATTACACGAACGCCAACGGCGTGTGGATCTCGGGCTTCTTCGGCTCCGGTAAGTCCCACCTGCTCAAGATGCTCGCCCACCTCCTCGGCGACGTCGAGGGTCAGGCGTTCCCGCGCGAGAAGGTGAGTGAGAGCTTCCTCGGCAAGACCAACGATGCGTTCCTGGTCGCGTCGCTGAAGAAGGCTGCCGCGATCCCGGCCAAGAGCCTGCTGTTCAACATCGATCAGAAGGCGACCCTGATTGCCAAGGACCAGACCGACGCCCTGCTCAAGGTGTTCGTCAAGGTCTTCGACGAGAGCCGCGGCTACTTCGGCAACGACGGCGCGGTCGCCCGCTTCGAGGAGGACCTCGACAAGCGCGGCCAGTACGAGGCGTTCAAGGAGGCATTCGCCAGGCACGCCGGCATCGACTGGTCCCAGGGTCGCGAGCAGACAGCGCTGGAGGGCCACAACATCGACAGGGCGTTCGCCGAGGTCAACGGCGAGGCGAACCCCGGCATCATCGCCCAGTACCAGAAGTCCTACGCCGTCTCGATCGAAGACTTCGCCACGTCGGTCAAGGCCTGGATCGACAAGCAGGAGCCCGGCTTCCGGCTCAACTTCTTCGTCGACGAGGTCGGCCAGTTCATCGCTGACGACGTCAAGCTCATGCTCAACCTCCAGACGATCGCCGAGTCCCTCAACACCAAGTGCAAGGGGCGCTCGTGGGTGTTCGTCACGTCGCAGGAGGACATGGACAAGGTCATCGGCGACCGCACGCGGCAGCAGGGCAATGACTTCTCCAAGATCCAGGCTCGCTTCAGCGCCAAGGTGAAGCTGACCAGCCAGGACGTCGAGGAGGTCATCAGCAAGCGTCTGCTGGAGAAGAACGATGCGGGCGCCGGCGCGCTCAAGACGATCCACTCCACGCAGGCGGCGAACTTCCCGACGATCTTCAACTTCGTCGACGGCGCGAAGACCTACCGCAACTACGTCGACGAAGGCCGCTTCATCAACACCTACCCCTTCGTCACTTATCAGATCCCGATGTTCCAGGCCGCGATCGAGGGCCTGTCCGACCACAACATGTTCGAGGGCAAGAACAGCTCGGTCGGCGAGCGCTCCATGCTCGGCGTGGTCCAGGAGGTCGCCAAGCGCATCGGCGGAGAGCAGTTGGGCTACCTCGCCACCTTCGACCAGATGTTCGCGGGCATCAGCGCTGCCCTGAAGTCGGCGGCGCAGAGCGCCATCCTCCAAGCCGAGAAGCACCTTCCCGACCCCGGCTCCGACGTCACGGTCCTCGCCAACCGCCTCCTGAAGGCGCTCTTCCTGGTCAAGTACGTCGACACCTTCAAGGCCACGCCACGCAACCTCACCGTGCTCGTCTACGACCGCTTCGGGCTCGACCTCACAGGGCTCGGCAAGCAGGTGCAGGAGGCGCTCAACCTGCTGGAGACGCAGTCGTACGTCCAGCGCAACGGCAACGTCTACGAGTACCTCACCAACGAGGAGCAGGAGATCGAGAAGGAGATCAAGGCGGTCGACATCGACTCCTCCGAGGTCTCCAGCAAGCTCTTCCGGTACCTGTCGTCCGACATCCTCAAGACCAACAAGCTCAAGTACGCCAAGAACGGCCAGGACTTCTCGTTCGGCTACAAGCTCGACGACATCGTGCAGGGCAACCAGCGCGAGCTGACCATCCACTTCATCACGCCCGAGACGAGCTACAGCGACACCGAGATCCTGTCGCAAAGCATGGGCAAGAACGAGCTGCGGGTCTTCCTGGGCCGCGACAAGCGGCTGCTCGCCGACGTGCGCCTGCTGCTCAAGACGGAGAAGTACACCAAGCAGCGCACGAGCTCGGGTGCAACGCCGTCGATGCAGGCGATTCTTCAGTCCAAGCAGGTGCTCAACGCCGACCGGGAGAAGGAACTCATCGAGCGCCTGCGCCAGGCCGTCGGCAAGGCGCAGCTGATCATCAACGCCGCCGAGATCGCGTCCAGCTCGCAGGACGCAGTCACCCGCGTGACTGACGGGTTCCAGGAGCTCGTCAGCCGCACCTACACGAGCCTCGGCCTTCTCGGCGGCAAGGTCTACCCCGAGCAGGCGGTGGCCGGCGTCGTCCAGAACGACCAAGCGATGTTCAGCGCAGGGA
Source organism: Cellulosimicrobium composti (assembly GCF_010287905.1). Lineage (NCBI taxonomy): Bacteria > Bacillati > Actinomycetota > Actinomycetes > Micrococcales > Promicromonosporaceae > Cellulosimicrobium > Cellulosimicrobium composti. The sequence goes on along the minus strand of NZ_JAAFAN010000041.1, from coordinate 13,874 downwards.
GCCTCAGCACACTCAACTCGCCCGGCGCCGAGATGGAGTCGTGGGTCATCGCCCAGACGGGACTCGGTGAGCAGGTCACGATCAAGAAGGTCGTCGACCGCTTTGAGGCCAAGCCCTACGGCTGGGACCTCGGCTCCATCGAGGTCGTGCTCGGTTGGCTCGTCGGCAACGGCAAGGTTGCGCTCACCGTCGACTCCAACCCTGTCGTCCGGACAGAGGCGGCAGCGCTCATCCGCAACACCGGAAAGCACCAGTACGTCGTCGTCGCACCCCAGAAGGCGTACGACCAGGGGAAGGTCAGAGCATTCAAGAAGTTCTGCACGGACTTCTTCGATGAGGGCGCAGTGCCCAGTGACCCCGCAGAGCTCGCCCGCTACGGCAAGGACAAGCTCGAATCCAAGCGCGAAGAGCTCAACGCCCTCGTGACATCCAGCAAGTACCCATTCGTGAGTCAGCTCTCGAATGTCGTCACCCTGCTGGATGCGGTCGTCGGAAAGTCCACCGACTGGTACCTCACCAACTTCGACACGGCCGACGAACTCCTTGAGGCCAAGGAAGAGACGATCGACCCGATCAAGTCGTTCATCAACGGCCAGCAGGCGAGGATCTACGACGAGGCCCAGGCTCTCCTCAGTACTAACACGGGCAATCTCGGCTACATCGCGCCGGGAGCCGCCGACCCTGTCAAGTCACTCCTGTCGGATCCCAACGCGTTCCGCGGCAACAAGATGAACCAGCTCAAGGTTGCTGCCGACACCCTGCGAGGCCAGCTAGACGACGCCGTCACCCAGCAGCGCGTCGCCGTGGCAACCGCCATTGAGGGACGCAAGGCCGAGATCCTCGCCAGCGCCGACTACGCCAGTGCCACCTCTGAGGCGCAAGCAAGCGTGACCCGGCGCATCGACCAGACCCTCACACGACTTGCTGGCGAGGACCAGATCGCTCTGATCCTCCAGCTCGAATCGAACTTCGAGCAGTCTGGCTACCCGGCACTCCTCGATGCGCTCGCGGCTGCTCAGCAAGGTGACGACGACGCTGGCGGCGACGACGTGCCGAAGCCCAAGCCGAAGCAGACTGTCTCGGTCAAGACGATCAGCGTCCCGGGCATCTCGGGCAAGGTACTCGAGTCTGAAGGCGACCTCGACGACTACCTCGCCAAGTACCGCGCCGCGCTTGTCGCGACCCTCAATGACGGAAAGCGAATCACGCTCTGATGGACACCGCACCGCTGAAGTTCTTCGCCACCTCGGCGCGTACGGAACTCATCCGCGAGGTCGGCGCGCGCATCACCGCCGTGCTCGCGCAGGGTTCGCCCGAGCGGGTCGAACAGCCCCGTGCTGTTACCGCGTTGGAGCGCGCCATCGCAGCCGGGGGCGGCGGCGACCAGGGCAGGGCGCATGTTGCTGACAAGGTTGCCTACACCTGGTTCAACCGCATCATTGCGCTGCGCTTCATGGACGCCAACGGCTACACCGGCATCGGCGTCGTCTCGCCCGCCACCGACCAGGTCGGCCAGCCCGAAGTCCTGGCCGCAGCGAAGCGCGGCCAGGTCGACGGTGACGTCGTGAAGGGCGCGAACGCGACGATCATTCCCGGGCTGCTCAACGGCACCCGCCAGCCCCGGCCCGGCATCGATGCCCAGGCCGAGGCGTACGCGCTGCTCCTGGCGGACTACTGCCGCTACTGGAACCGGGCCATGCCCTTCATGTTCGAGCGCGAAGGCGACTACACCGAGCTGCTCATCCCCGCCAACCTGCTCGCCGAGGATTCTGCCCTCAGCCGCTCCGTCAAGGTGCTCACGGGGGACGTGTGTCAGGACGTCGAGGTCATCGGCTGGCTCTACCAGTTCTACATCTCGGAGCGGAAGGACGAGGTCTTCGCCGGGTTCAAGAAGAACAAGAAGGCCGGCGCCGACGAGATCCCCGCCGCCACCCAGCTCTTCACCCCGCACTGGATCGTCCGGTACCTCGTGGAGAACTCCCTTGGCCGACTGTGGATGCTGAACCATCCTCACTCTCGCCTCGTCGACCAGATGGACTACTACATCGCCCCGGTCGATGAGGAGGCCGACTTCCTCAAGATCACCACGCCGGAAGAGCTGAAGGTCGTCGACCCCGCGTGCGGCTCCGGCCACATGCTCACCTACGCCTTCGACCTCCTCTACGCGATCTACGAAGAGGAGGGCTACACGCCCTCGCAGATCCCAGGCCTGATCCTCACGAACAACCTCTACGGCACCGAGATCGACCAGCGAGCGGGCGCACTCGCCGCGTTCGCGCTGACGATGAAGGCTGCCGCCAAGCGCAAGCTTTTCCTGAAGAACCCCGTCGAGCCGAACGTCTGCGTGATCGAACCGATCTCGTTCAGCCCGGAGGAACTCGACTTCCTTGTCACTACGAGCGGGGACAAGTACGCAGAAGAAGCGTTCTGGAATCAGTTCGCCGAGGCAGACATCCTCGGCGCCCTCATCGAACCCGATCCCTCGCTGGTCGCCCCGTTGCGGCGCCACATCGAGAGCCTCGACAACCACGGCGACCTGCTCCTCGGAGACACCCTCAACTGGGCAGCCAGGGTCGTCGAACAGGCCGAGTACCTGAGCCAGCGGTATCACATCGTCGTCGCTAACCCTCCCTACATGGGTTCATCGAACATGGCGGGCGCTCTGGAAGCCTTCATCCAGCGTCACATGGCGGACGCCAAGGCCGATCTCTTCGCGACCTTCATTCGGAGGGCGCTCACGCTTGTGGTCCGGGGTGGCACGGTCTCCATGATCACCAAGCAGAACTGGCTTTTCCGACCGGCATTCTCTTCGCTGCGCAACGAGCTCTTGGCGGCCCATCAACTTGGGCAAGTACTGCACTTCGGCCCCGGGGCGTTCGACAGTCTCAGTGGCGAGGTCGCTTCGACGGCGGCCTTCGTGCTGAATCTTCACGAATCGGGCCGCGAGTGCTGGTTTGCTCGCCTCGTCGATGGTGAGAACGAGGCGGCGAAGGAGTCGGCACTGCGCGAGGCGATCGCTTCGTCGCGCAGGGTCTTCCGCCGCAACCTCAACGACTTTCTCGCGATCCCCGGCGCTCCGGTTTGCTACTGGATGTCGGATGCCAAACTCGCCGTCCTTGGGTCCGGTCCTTATCTCGGAGACGTGCTGAACCCGCGAGAGGGTATGGCGACAGGAAACAACGCTAGGTATCTCCGGTTCTGGTGGGAGGTATCGGCTTCAGAGACCAATCGGTCGGCCGAGAGTCGTCAAGCAGCCAAGTCAAGCGGAAAGCGCTGGTTCCCATACAACAAGGGCGGTGGCCCCAGGCGCTGGTACGGCCACGACGAGTTCGTTGTCGACTGGTACAACGATGGGGCTGAACTTCAGACCACCCTTCATCCAAGCGGCACCCGGATTTGGGCGCATAATTTCAATCTGGAGTTCATCTTCAAGGAGGCTGTGTCCTGGTCATCAATTACGAGTCGCGGTCTCGCTCTGAGGTATTACCCACCTGGGTTTCTCTTCGATGCGACCGGGTTGTGCGCTTATCCGCGGGCCGAACGTGCGTCAATGTTCGCGGCATTGGCGCTCGTTAACACCAAGTACGGCTCCGAGTTTGCGGACCTGCTGAACCCGACCCATCATTTCAAAGCAGGTGACTTCGCTCGCCTTCCCCTCCCGAAGGTTGATGCCGAACAGATCGAGCGCTACGCCAGCGATGCAATCGAAATCGCCAGAGAGGACTGGCTGACGCAAGAGACAGCACCAGGGTTCACCGGCCTTCCGGTCGCTCCAGATGTCGGAACGATGTCGTCCTGGGTCGAGAGGTGCCGCTCGCTCGGCGAAGAGCGCACCACCACTCTTCTGCAGATTGAGCAGCGCATCCAACGGGAGATTGGTGCGGCCTTAGAAGAGGACGACAACGGTTCGTCGGCAATCGAACGATCGAGGATCACACTCTTCGGTAACGCGCGGTATGCGCACGGGACATCTGATGATCCCGAGCGTGAGGCGAGGCGCGATCTTGTTGTCGATCTCGTGTCGTTCGCCATTGGATGCATGTTCGGTCGTTACAGCCTCGACGAGCCGGGGATGATCCTCGCCGATCAGGGCGCGACGTTGCAGGACTACCTCGCGAAGGTGCCTTCGCCGAGGTTCCTGCCAGATGCCGACAACGTCATCCCGATCGTGGCTGGGGACTGGTTCGAGGACGACATCGTTGAGCGGTTCCGCCAGTTCCTGCGCGCGGCGTTCGGGGAGCAGCACTTCGAGGAGAACCTGCGGTTTGTCACCGAGTCGCTCGGGGTGAAGAACCTGCGAGACTACCTCGTGAAATCCTTCTACAAGGATCACATCCAGCGGTACAACAAGCGGCCGATCTACTGGCTCTTCTCCAGTCCCAAGGGCTCGTTCAACGCCCTGATCTACATGCACAGGTACACGCCGTCGACAGTCTCGACGGTGCTGACGTACCTGCGGGAGTACGCGACCAAGCTGGAGTCGGCGCTCCAGCAGGCCGAGCGGGTGGGAGACGCGAAGGAAGCCGACCGGCTTCGCAAGATCCTCGTCGAGTTGAACGAGTACGAGCGCGACACGCTCTACCCGAAGGCGTCCGAGAACGTCGTCATCGATTTGAACGACGGCGTCAAGGCGAACTACCCGAAGTTCGGCGTCGCCCTCAAGAAGGTCCCCGGACTGGAGGCAGTGGGTGACTGACCTGACTTCCGTCCAACACGCGCTGCAAAGTCGGCTCGCCTCACAGCGGGTCGTGTTTTGGCATGACCCCACTGGTGAGTACGCCGCCGACCTCGACGCGCTCGACCTCGGCGCGGTCAACGTCATCCGCGTTGAGGGCAACGAGCTCGGCGCAAAGAACACGATCCTCGCCGACCACGTCAACAAGCACCTCGTCTACCGAGCCGGCGACGTCCCGCGCGGCACCGGAAACTGGCTGCTCGACCTCGAACTCGCGTACGGCGTCTTCACGGCCGACAAGACCTCGATGCTGCAACAGGAGCTTGGCCTCAACGACCCGGCCCTGCTGCCGGTCATCGAGCAGCACCAGAAGTTCTTTGCCGCGAACAGCCGCAAGCAGGCGCTGGAGAAGCTCCTCAGCGACGGAGACGACGCCGCACGCCTTCGCGCCAAGATGTGCCAGGTGCTCGTCAAGGCTTCAGGGAACAAGCTGACCGACATCGTCCGCGAACTCCTCGTCGAGAACGCCGCCGGGAAGAGCGCCAAGTTCGACGACCTCGTCGCCTTCGGCCTCGACCAGTTCTTCTGGGACGGGCTCGCCAGCATCTACAAGTACCGGAGCGCGACTCCGACCATGGACGACTTCGTGCTGTGGATGTTCGGCCGCGCCATCGAAGACTTCGCCTCAGACGCGCCCGACGAGTTCCGCAACATCCGCAGCGACTTCAATGCCCTTCGCTACGACGTGCGCACGCAGGACGTGATGACGACCCTCGCGTCCCGTGCGGCCGACGCGCTCGACGTGAAGTCGAAGATCGACCAGCGCGACTACCGCGAACTGGCCAAGATCACGATCTTCGAGGAGGTCGACCGCAAGGTCATCGTCGACCTCGCCGCCGCCGTCGCCACCCAGTCGGTGACGCCCCGTGAGGTCGCGGACATCGTTCGGCAGCGTCAGCACAGCCTGTGGAGCACCAAGTACGCCAAGCTCTACGACGCGATCCAGAGCGCCTCGGAGCTGCTCGCGGCGATCGCTGCGTTGCCGCACGCCATCGCCTCAGCCACGGTTGGGTTGGAGAAGTACCAGTCGGACTGGTTCCGCATCGACCAGCACTACCGCTGGTTCACGTACGCCCACCAGACCGCCGACTTCCACAAGCCGCTCGAAGCGCTCAAGGCCGAGGTCGACAAGCAGTACGCCAACAAGTACCTCTACGACTTCGGCGGGCTCTGGCAGCAGGCCCTAGGGCCCATGAGCGAGTGGAAGTCTGCGACGCTCGCGCCGCAGGCGAAGTTCTTCGACCGTCACGTCACCCCCGTCGTCAAGGACGGGCGCACCAAGGTGGTCGTGATCATCTCCGACGGCATGCGGTATGAGATCGCCGAGCAACTCGCGTCGATGATCCGCGGCGAGGACCGCTTCGATGCCTCGCTCTCCGCCGTGCTCGGCTCGCTGCCGAGCTACACCCAACTCGGCATGGCGTCTCTGCTGCCGCACTCCAGCCTGGAACTCGACCCCGACGGCCTGCCGGTGCTCGCGGACGGGAAGCCAACGAACGGCACCGCGAACCGCGACAAGATCCTGCAAGCGGTCAAGGGACACGCCATCAGTGCAGCCGAGGTGCTGGCCATGCCGGGGAGCGAGCTTCGCGAGCTCTACACGAAGCACCAGGTCTTCTACGTCTACCACGACCGCATCGACGCCGCGGGCGACAAGGCCCCGACAGAGCGGACCGTCTTCGAGGCTGCCGAGGAGACCCTTCGCGAGCTGCTGCTCCTGGTGAAGAAGTGGACCAACGCCAACGCGACGAACATCCTCATCACGGCCGACCACGGATTCCAATACCAAGACACCCCGCTGGAGCAGGCCTACTACCTCTCGGAGAGCCCGCAAGGTGACGCGGTCACCAAGACCAACCGCCGCTACGTGCTCGGCTGGTCCCTGAAGCCGTCGCCCTCCTTCATGACGTTCACCTCGGCCCAGGCAGGCCTCGCGGGAAATATCGACATCCAGATCCCCAAGTCGATCCACCGCATCCCGCTACCCGGTGCTGGCACCCGCTACGTGCACGGTGGTGCTTCGCTCCAGGAGATCGTCGTGCCGGTGATCGCGGTCAACAAGAAGCGCAAGAGCGACATCCGACCGGTCGATGTCGACCTCATGCCCGAGACCGACAAGATCACCACCGGGCAGCTTGCCGTCAAGCTGCTTCAGCGCGAGGTCGTCACCGACAAGATCCAGGCGCGCCAGGTGCGGCTCGGCCTCTACGTCGGCGACACGCTGATCTCCGACCAGCCCGTCCTTACCTTCGACAGCACATCCGATGACCAGCGCGACCGCTATCAGAAGGCCGTGCTGTACCTGACCCCGGACGCCGACCAGTACAACAACCGGCCCGTCGAGCTGCGGCTCGAAGAGCCGATCCCGAACACGACGCAGTGGAAGTCGTTCTCGAAGGGGAACTACACCATCAAGCGGTCGTTCACGACGGACTTCGACTTCTAGGACAGCCATGACCAACCTCGAAGACGCCCTCGGCGAGATCGACGTCCTCGCCGCCGCGGAGACGACCGACGCCGCCCCGACGAAGTCTGCGCTCGACGGCAAGATCAACGAGCACTTTGCCGGCGCCGTGGTTCGCAAGGACCTCGTCAAGGCGGTCCGCGGCAACGCCGTCGTGCCGTCTTACGTTCTTGAGTACCTGCTGGGGCAGTACGCCGCATCCGACGACGAGGCGACGATCCAGGCTGGGATCGACAGCGTGCGGCAGATCCTCGCGACCCACTACGTCAACCGCAACGAGCACATGCTCGTGAAGTCGGAGATCCGCCGCAAGGGCCGCCACCGCGTGATCGACAAGGTCACCGTCACCCTCAACGAGAAGAACGACGTCCACGAGGCAGAGTTCGAGAACCTCCAGGTCAAGGGCGTCATCATCGACGACGTCACGGTCAAGCAGAACCCCAAGCTCCTCGTCGGCGGCGTCTGGTGCATCTGCGACATCGAGTACTTCCACTCCGACGACCAGCGCGTCGTGCCCTGGATCCTCGCCAGCCTCAAGCCCATCCAGGTCGCCGGCGTCGACATCGACCACTACTACGAGGCACGCAGAGCGTTCACCACCGAGGAGTGGATCGATCTGCTCATGCAGTCGATCGGCCTCAACCCCGAGCAGTTCAACGAACGCGGCAAGCTCATCGCTCTGACCCGTCTCATCCCGTTCGTCGAGCGCAACTACAACGTCGTCGAACTCGGGCCCAAGGGCACCGGAAAGTCGCACACGTTCAGCGAGTTCTCCCCGAACGGCATCCTCATCTCCGGCGGAGAGGTCACGGTCGCCAAGCTGTTCGTCAACAACGCGAGCGGGCGCATCGGCCTGGTCGGCTACTGGGACTGCGTCGCGTTCGACGAGTTCGCCGCCAACCGGCGCACCGACCAGAACCTCGTCAACGTCATGAAGAACTACCTCGCGAACAAGTCGTTCTCGCGCGGCACGAGCATCTACGGGGCCGAGGCCTCGATGGCGTTCATCGGCAACACGACGCACACCGTGCCCTACATGCTCAAGAACTCCGACCTGTTCGACGAGCTGCCCGACGCTTACCGCGACCCGGCGTGGCTCGACCGCATCCATCACTACATCCCGGGCTGGGAGGTCGCGCCGATCCGCTCGGAGATGTTCTCCACCGGCTACGGGTTCGTCGTCGACTATCTCGCCGAGATCCTACGAGCGAAGCGGTCGGAGGACTTCTCCGACAAGTACAAGGACTACTTCACCCTCGACAGCTCAATCTCTACGCGCGACCAGGACGGGATCCGCAAAACGTTCTCCGGCCTCATGAAGCTCGTGCACCCTATAGGGGAGGCTTCGGAGGAGGAGGTCCGCGCGCTGCTGGAGTTCGCGATCGAGGGCCGCAAGCGCGTCAAGGACTCGATCCTGCGGATCGACGCCACCATGCGCGACAACCCGATCCACTTCCGCTATGCCGACCAGGCGGGCGTGTGGCACGACGTTGCCACCCTCGAAGAGAGCCAGTACCCGCAGCTGTACCGGCGGGACTGGGACGCAATGCCCGGCGGCGATGGCGGTTCAGGCGACAAGGCCACGTCCGTTCCTGCCGCTCCGGTAGACGGTCACGGACCCTCCGTCGGGGACCCGACGCCGTCGGCCGATGCGCCGCTGGCTGAAGGCCACCGGGACTTCTCAGCTGGCCAGAAGGGTGTCTCGTACGAGACCCTGCTTTTGCCGTATCTCCAGGGGGCATCCAAGATCACGATCACCGATCCGTACATTCGGTTGCCGCATCAAGGGCGCAACCTCGCAGATCTCCTAAGCCTCCTCGCTGCCGCCAAGGATGACGCAGAGGAGATCGACGTCGACCTCGTCACGACAGAGGAACACAAGGTCGAGTTCAAGCAGCGTCAGCTGCTCATGCTTAAGGCAATCAAGGACGCGTCCGACGCAGTCGGCGTGCGGCTCGGCGTGCGGCTCGACGACACGATCCACGACCGTCGCATCGAGACAAACCAGGGCTGGCGGATCGACCTTGGCAAGGGCCTCGACATCTGGCAGAAGCCGAGCGATAACCCCTTCGACTTCGGGCGCAACCGTCAGGAGTTCCGCGTAATCGGATCTGCATTCACAGTCCACTACGTGAAGATCCCCGTCACACCTGTCGAGGAGCACGCGCAGTGACCGAGGTGCGAATCAACGGAGTGGCGCAGCAGCCTGTGTCCGACGGACAACCCAATCCGCTCACCCCTGAGCGGCTTCGAACTATCGTCGAGTCGGCGCACCTGAATTTCCTGATCGGCGCCGGTACATCGAGCCCATTCTTCGCCGCGTTGGGCAACATCGAGGACGCCCTCACTGAGATTTCCGGCGCGGACGCACCCGAGCATGCCAAGGCGCTCGTCCGCGCTTCTATCCAGGCCTACTTCTTTGAGAAGGTTCTCGCTCCGAACACTAAGATCATCGAGCGTGATGAGTCTGCTGGAGCCGTGCTCCGGTCCTACGCGATGTTCGTTCGTACGCTCAACCGCATTCTGCTCCGGCGCCACAGCACGCTCCTGTCAAAGCAGGCGAACATATTCACCACGAACGTGGACATGTTGTTCGAGGTAGCTATGGAGGAACTCGGCATCGACTTCTCGGATGGGTTCAGCGGCAAGATCCGGCCGAAATTCGACCTCGGTGACTTCAACGTCCTCCGCTTCCGAATGGGTAGCAGGTACGAGCACCGGTTCGAGGTGCCCGTCTTCAACCTCGTAAAGATCCATGGGTCGGCCGCGTGGCGGCAGCAGGAGCGAGCGAACCGGAAGTCGGACATCTACTTCGACCACGGGCTGTCGCTCGTGGGAGAGGTAGGGGAACTGCTCCAGGCTGCAAGGCCGCACCTGCTCTCCGTGCTTGTCGACCCTCAGCCCGAGGGTGAAGGCCCGACAATCCGCCCGATTTCCGACCTCGTCACGGAGGCGGAGCAGTATCTGGACGATCTCGACCTGCTCGGCACAGGGGGCGGGGCATCGTTGACGCCCTCGGCTGTCGTGGCCTTCTCGGCTGGTTACGACAGGCTCGGCATCGTGAACCCGGACAAACGCAAGTTTGCAACGACCGTGCTGAACGAGACGTACTACGAGCTGATCCGCCGCTTTGCCAACGAACTGGAGAAGGAGAACAGCGTCCTCTTCGTCCACGGGTTCTCGTTCCGTGATGAGCATCTACGCGATCTTGTGCTGCGCGCAGCGCGAACGAATCCCACCCTGCAAGTGGTCGTGTTCTGCTACTCCCGCGCCTCGCTCAAGGCCTACGAGACGCTCCTGCCCGACACGGAGGTCAAGAACGGCAACCTCCAGTTTGTCGTCCCAGACGAGCCGGGCGAGGGGGAGGGCGAGCGCAAGTTGAGCCTCGACGTTCTGGAGTCCGACTATTTTGCACCCATCGTTCGCGACAAGGTCCCCGCACCGGAACAGCGGATCGAACTAGATATCCGGACAGCGCCTGCGGAGCCCGCCAGTGATTGAGGAGAACGTCCTTGACCAGGACGCGGTCTTCCGCGTAGGCAGGGTGGTTTCAGTCGACGGCCGGCGTGTGCGAGTTGCTGTCGACAAGCTCAAGAACGGTTCGCACCTCCTGTACCGCGGCGGTCTCGTGCGCAACGTCGCCGTAGCTAGCTACATCAAGATCGTCAAGGGCTTCGTCGAACTGATCGCCAAGGTCGACGGCGAGGTCGTCGAAGAGGATCGAGCCGCGACCTCGGCATACCGCCGGGGCGTGGACCCGCTGTCCCGACAGCTCGACGTGAGCCTCATCGGCTACATCGAGGGCGGACGCTTCGAGCGCGGCGTCCGTGAGATGCCGCTCCTCGATAACGAATGCTTCATCCTCACGGAATACGAGTTCGGGCTCATCCATACGTTCGTCTCAGGCGGTGATGAGCCTCTCGAGATCGGCGCACTGGCGATGGAGCCAACCCAGCCGGTATCTGTCGGCATCAACTCGATCTTCGCGAGCCACGTCGGCATCTTCGGCAACACCGGCAGCGGGAAATCGTACACGCTCGCGAAGCTCTATCACGAACTGTTCAAGAAGTACGGCGCTATCGAGACGTTCCGATACCGGTCTCAGTTCGTCTTGATCGACTTCAACGGTGAATACGTCGACCGGCATGCTGGAGGCGACAAGTACGCGACAGCCGTGATCGCCGCGGACGATGTGAAGCAGGTCTATGACCTGTCGACCCATGACGACAGTGGAGATCGTCTGCCGCTTCCAAAGGCCGCGGTCCACGACCCGGTGTTCTGGACCGTGCTGCTCGATGCAACCGAAAAGACGCAGGCCCCTTTCATCTCGCGCGTGCTTAAGAGTGACTACTGGGACCGGTTGCTCCCCGACCCACAAGCCCTGCTCGACGTGATCGGTGACCTCGTCGCGCGCGCAACAAAGAGCAACGACGGTGCGCTTGACCGTCAGTTGCCGATCAACTTCCTCGAGGAAGTGGTGTCTTGTCTTGGGGATCGGGCAGCACCCGACTTGACTGCGCTCATTGAGGAGATGCGGTCGGATCTCGGCTACCACAGCCTCAGCCACAACTTCTTCTGGGAGGCGACGGCGACCAGCCAGCGAAAGTGGGCGACCGACGCGGATTGGGCTCAGTTCATCAAGGCGAAAGTCACCGCAGTTCAGCAGGATTTCTCGGCAGTCGATGACGTCGATCTCGTTCGCTTCAAGTTGGTGCTCCAGTTCTACCGCGACGTGATCAGCGGGTTTGCCAACCGCGAGCATCTGGGGCCGATGATGAAGCGGATGGATGAGCGTGTGCCGGGTATCAAGCGGCTCGTCAAGGTCTCCGACGATGCGTTCACCGACGTTCCGCTGACGGTCGTGTCACTCCGCAACGTCAACCTCGCCATGCGCAAGGTCATTCCGATGATCGTCTGTAAGCACCTCTACGACGCAAAGAAGCGCACCGACCCGCGGGGTCAGCGGTACCTCAACCTGATCATCGACGAGGCCCATAACATCCTGTCGACGGAGTCAGCGCGGGAGAGCGAGGCGTGGCGTGATTACCGTCTGGAGACGTTCGAGGAGATCATCAAAGAGGGCCGGAAGTTTGGCGTCTTCCTGACGATCGCTAGCCAGCGACCGCATGACATCTCCGAGACGATCGTGTCGCAGCTGCACAACTACTTCCTCCACCGACTAGTGAACAACCTGGACGTTCACGCTATCGAGAAGGCCGTCGCCTACCTCGATCGAGTGTCGTTCGAGTCCCTGCCGATTCTGCCCACGGGTACCTGCGTCTTGTCAGGTGTCTCGGCTCAGGTGCCCGTCGTCGTGCGGATTGGAGAACTGCCGCCGGAGTCTGCGCCGAACAGCCGAACTATGTCGGTGACGGCGGAGTGGCTCACGGCGATCGTCGAGGACTCTGATGGCGACGAGCCGCCCGACGAGTCGGACCTGAGCGATGCGGATTGGCCGCTCGTTCCGCCGTTCTGATCACATGTAGTAGGCATACCGAGGCGCCGGTGTTTCGCCGTGGTCCAAGTGCTTGAGAATGCCGCCGATCGCCTCGGCCGTTCGGATCGTGATCGGCAGCCTCCCATCGAGCTGCGTTGCGTTCCAGTTCATCTTCGAGAGCATGAGCAACTCGGCCCCGATCTCTTCTGGACTCGACTCCGTGTCGACCAGACGGAACGGCAGAACTGACGGCACGTACATCCCCGGGTAGGTCTTGTAGAGCGGCACACTGCCACGCGTGTAGAGCACGTGTCGCTGCTCGGAGAGCGAGAGCATCGTGCCACGGAGGGGAGGGAACTCCCCGCCTCGGAAGAGACGAATGGAGTCGCCACGAGGCAGCCACACCATCTCCAGCAGGTCGACGAGGTGGTCGGCTGCCGCGGCGCGAAACCCGCGCTGCTCCGCCTCTGTGAAGGACGACGTCTTGTGCAGCATGACCCTGGCGGGCATGGTGCGGTGCTCCCGCCGGTATGACGCGAGCGACTGGGCCAGCAGGTTCTTGGCGTCGGTCTCGGTAAGGTGCGGCTGGCGGTCGTCCTTGGACTGCCGCGCTGCCGCGCCGCGCACGATGACGCCATCGCCTCGCTGATTGAAGACCTGGGCAACGCTCGTCTGGAGCGTGGTCCCAGCCGAGTCCCTGTAGAAGGCAACGCCGACGAAGCAGCTCGTGAGATCCTCGGACGCTCGCGTCATGCGCCAGGGCACGCCACCGGCCTTGTAGTAGAGGGCGGTGTGGAGGTTGGGGCTGCTGCACGATTCCGTGACAGTTGGTTAGGCAGCTTGGTCGGCGGCCTGGCTCATGATGATCTCGAACTCGATCGGGGTCAATCGTGCGAGTCTGGCCTGGCGTCGGCGACGGTGGTAGGTCCGTTCGATCCAGGTCACGATCGCGATCCGCAGCTCCTCTCGGGTGGTCCATCTCTGCCGGTCCAGGACGTTGCGCTGAAGCAGGCTGAAGAAGCTCTCCATGGCGGCGTTGTCACCGGCTGATCCGACCTGGCCCATGGATCCGCGCATCTGGTGGCGCCAGAGGGACTGCTGCAGCTTTCGGCTTCGAAACTGGCCGCCGCGGTCCGAGTGCAGGGTGCAGCCGGCCACGCGTGTCCCGCGTCAAGCTGCTGGCAGGTTTTGGGTCTCGGGAAAGTTGGGGGTCAGCGGGTCGGCCAGGCCCAGGTGGA